>JBCDEP010000026.1:0-51917 GCA_039179675.1 Cyanobacteria bacterium P01_G01_bin.67 | reverse complement strand
GTCTTTTTTTGTTTTGAACTGGTATTTTAATGAGTTTTAAATAAACTCAGATATAAAACATATTAAGTAAAAATGATGCTTTGTCACCTAAAACCCTGTAAATATAGACAACTAGGTGTTTGGCTCTTTGAAGATTTAAATATATGAAATAGACTAAGACCTAATCATAGTCGAGAATTATTTTCTATCTTAGATTGGCAAAATACGGAATATTAATAATATTAATATTATCAAAATTGCAACTAAGTAATGTCGACTATTTGCAGTGAAAATGTAATTTATCTAGCAGAATATCTCTTAACAAACAATATAGATTACAATAATAATTAAAGAACTTAAGTATCAATTTAAAACTTATCAATGAAAACCACTGCTTCAGCCGAATGGGCAACTATTGCACCCGACAAGGTGGTAGTTGCAACTGCCGAAAAAGTTTGGTTAGAATCACCCTGGGAAAATGGCGATCGCTTTGCCCAACCGATGACTGGTCTGGGTAATGCAGCCATTACCAGCAAGCTCTTAGATGGAGCGATGGCGGCAGCCAAAATGGCTATTCCGATCGCCGAAAAACCTCCTGTTTTGACACCAACTCGTTTAGTTTGGCAGCTTGCAGGAGCCTATCATATCGCTCATGCCACTCCGAGACTAATGAAAGAAGCTAGTCAGCGTTTTGCTTTTGCTTTACGTCACGATCTTAGTAACTGGTCATACGAGAAAGCCCAAAAAGAAACAGGTCACGATCAACTAGCTCTCCTCGATATTGATTCTCTAGGATACCAAGCGGCAGAACTTGTAGAATGTATGATTCCACCTGCGGCGAAAGTCTTGGTAGATTATTTTCAGCGCAGCGTACAGGATAAAGATCCGATTGATTGTGTTGGGTATGCTTACGCTTTAGAACGAATTTCCCTTGGTGCTAAACAAGAGCATATTCAGCAGATTGAAAATTTACTACCGTCCGATGTCAATGCTACTCGTTGTTTAAAGGTACATAGTAGGTTGGGTAGCGATGCTATACATCTGGGTGATACTGTAGATTTGATTGCGAGACTATCTGCGACAGAACGCGATCGTGTGATTAGAGCCTGCTACGAAACGGCACTACTGCTTTTTAGTCCGCCGCCAGAAGGCTATTGGTTAGAGAGGCAACTAGAGACAATGCTCAGCCCTTTCAAACTTCAAGAATAGGTTACTCAGCTGAAGAATCTTGGTTCACTAAGATTTTTGTCTAAAAGAAACCACAATTTTTTGTACCTTAAATTTTTAATTAATAATAAAGGAGTAAATCATGGATAATAATAATTTTTGCTGGTTCAATGAAAATGAAGAGGAAATTCAATCTGTTAGGAAGAAAACTGAATTGAATCTAGAACAGATCCTGGCTGAAGTTTGGAGTCAAGGATTACCTAACGGTATTTTAAATATTTTATAACTCTCATCAATACCAAAATAGCTAGAAAAAAATTAATAATCAGATTAAGGGAGGTAGATCTCCCTTTTTTTGTGCAGCTTTACATTGAAATACTAGATTATTAACAAAATGCAGCAGAGATCTGAATAATTCCCAGGCACCAATGAACAGACTAGTCTTAAATGCTCGCTACTAATCAAATTAAATCAATCATTAACTAAAAAAAGAGGTAGTTGACGCTTCAGCTTAAGCCTCTGAGTCTGAGGCAGGGGTTTCAATAAACGAAGGGGACAAGAATGCAACTACGGCACCCAGCATAAATCCGATAATATTGCGGAATAAAGGCAAAAATTCAGGAGTACGAATCACCACAGGTCCCATGCCAAAGGCGATGAAGAGAATGCCCCACAAGGGAGACATGATTAAACCCCATTGCCAAGCAATAACTTGATCTTCTTGGCGTGGAATCACAGCAACTCCTAATATAACTCCACCGACGATGGAACTGATTAGAGTTAAGATCCATTGCTCTTGAGGTAAGCCTGGTACTGCGGTACAGCCATTCTTGAGTAAACAGCCCTTAACAGACTCTAAAGCTTCTACAATAGCGTTATTTTCTCCATGTTCGCGAATATAGTACATGTTGCCAAAGCGAGTTTGGAGTTCAATCCAAAAGTTACGGGGCAATAATTCATAAACATCATCCCCAATACTAAAAGCCAAAAGATTTCCACCTCTGCTATCGGCTACCAGCAAAATACTTTTATCGTCTAAGCCCCAGAACTTCTTCACAGCGCGACCTGGAGAGCGATCATACTGGGTCAGAACCCGCATTTTCCAGCCCGTTTCAGCTTCAAACTCCTCTAAGTTGGCAATTAGGGATTCTTCTTGCCGCTCAGGTAATAAGTTGGCTAAGTCTACTACAGGAGTCACCTGCTCGGGCAGTAATTCAGGGTTATTAACCGCTAAGGCTGGCTGGTCAAACCAGGAAACGAGGACGAATAAACACATCCCCAATACGAGGAGGGAGCGCTGCAAAAGCTTATTTGCCATGATTATTTTGTTTAAAAAAATGTTGCTATACAATTTTGGCTTTTATAGAAATGTTCTTATTTTTGTTACATTTATTTACCTTAACTTAAGGTTATCAGTTATTAGTAGTCCTGAATACCTTCATCAGCAAAAAAAATATTAAATAATAATTTAGAAATAATTTGAATGTCCTGGTAGAAAATTTTGATCACCGATGAGATTGTCGATGCTTTGAGCAGGTAATTTGCTCTGCCTAAAAGTACTAATCTGCTGAGCTAGAGGTTGAGCAAAATTAGCGGGAGACATTGTGATCGGACTTAGGATTATCAAGTTTAGAGGTAACATTAGAATGGCTAGAGCTGCGATCACGTTGAGGGTTACGCCATACTTTCCAGGCAGTTTTTACTCCTGCAACCAGACCAACACTGTTGAGCTGTACTTGCTGTACCTGTTGTTTTGCCGTTAATAAACCTTGATCAACTTGTTTGACGACTCCTGTGGCATTATTGATACCCTGATTGAGATCGTCAGTTAGTTCTCCTACTTCCTTGCCAGTCAGACGAATTGCTTCTAGAGTAGGGGGGAATTCTCGGTTAAGGGTGTCAAATAGTCTCTCGGCACTACGAGCAGCTCTAGCTACCTCCTGTAACGTAGGTATAGTTACCAGTAAAACAGCAAATAAGCTAAAAGAAACTAGAAACAAAGAAAGTCCTAGCCAAAATAAAGGGTCTATCATAAAGTTTAACGTCAGCTCGCATCTCCCAATTCTATAGGCGATCGGTAATGGATGAGTTGACATCACCCTCGGGATTATTCAATTTGCCAGCTTGGGTGGTTGCCCGACTAGTTTCAATTCCTGCGGCGATCGCTTCCCGCAGTCTGTCTAATGTACTATCCCAGTTTTCTAGGGTTGACTCAGAAAGACGGTCTGCCTGAAACTGGATACTAGAGGATAAGTCTTCTGCTAGTTCAGGTAAAGCATCTGCTGATTTTTTAATGACCTTTCTGGTTTCCTTTCCTGTACGGGGTGCAATCAGTAATCCTAGTAAGGTACCCACAGCACTACCAATCATCAATCCGCCGATAAACACCCCTGTAGGATTCTGTTTTGACATTTGCTTACTCTCCTCTCCTAAACCTCGGTTAACTTAAGCTTATCAGGACAATAGTTTATTCCAGTACTATCCGCATGGGAATTAAAGCACCATTATCTTTTGAATAGTTATAGATATAGAAATAATTATGATCGGACTATATTTATTACCTAGATTATAGATAAATTAAATTATCATCAAATCAGCAATATATCGGCGATCGCCCTAGTTTATCGGGTTAAGTATCATATCTATCAAAGGTTCTAAATCTCTAAAGATAATTAAGCTATTTTCAATATTGCCTGACATTTTTGAGCTTCATGACTAGTAAGATTGTCATATCTATCCCCATTAATTTGTCAAACAGACAAGAAATTGCTGCTGTCTTAGCCAGTAAATATGGTGCAGAGTATGTATTTATGGGGCGAATTTTCCAATCAACAATTGCGGACCAAAGTTGTGAAATTGATATTGGCATTGCTGTTCCCAATCTGGTAACTGTTTGGGACAATGCAGGACAAGCTAAAATTTCTCTAGCTACCCGACAACAGATTGATGGTCATCGACAGGTTATTTATTTGACCTCTAATGCGACAGGATATGATGCTTGTCGAGAAATCGCTCAATTGGCTCAGGTTTTCTTACAAATTGGCGGAATTGCGATTAAGGTTGAATCTGCTGGCATTGCTCACGAAAAACAGCAATGGCTTGAGCATTATAATTCTGCTGATGTATTCGCTATCTATTCCTTATTTGTAATGCTAATTGAAGGAGAGGAAACTTACTATTCCTGCGGCATGTCCAACTTCAGTAAAGCAGATGTGACATTAGATGTTATAGAAGATCTTGGTTTAGCTATTTACGTCATGAACGTATTTAACTACTATCGTCTAACCGAATCCCCAATCTTGCAAGATGGACATACTTTTCAACCCGATATTGAATGTCCTACGTATCAGATGAAATGGAAAGCAGATGGAGAATCTGAACCAGATAGTCCACTGTATAATCCTCACGGTAGATGGCATTTATCCCGAAAATCAATAGTTATTGATTATTCAGTAGATGATTAATTACTTCTGGTAGTTTACCCAGTTGATTATGATAGTTTGAGATTGGCTTTAGGGGAGTAGGAGATAGAGAAAATGTTGTGGGGTCCAACCTAAATTGGTTGAGTACTAGCTTGTAATCAATTTTTTTTAGATTGCACTTTGGCGATCGCTCTGGCGAGTCCATAGACGAAAAATCCCGCAGCCATCCCTGGTAGAACTTCATAAATAGAACCTGAGAGTTTCAGGACGCCATTCCAAATGGCGGCAGTAGATAACCCAACCACCATCATTGAGACTCCTACAGTTTCGCTGACAGGTAGACGCCAGACTCGCAAAATTAATAGTGGTGCTAAACCAGAAGCTAAAGCAGACCAAGCAAAAACTCCCAAAGCAAACATATTTTTATTGCTAGTTAAGGCGATCGCCAAAATGATCGCCGTCACAATGAGAGTCCCTACTTTGATTAGCTTATAAGAGCGACCCATGCTAGGAAACAAATCTTGGGTTAAAGCAGCAGAACAAGCCAGAATTTGAGAATCAGCGGTAGAGACTACAGCTGAAAATATGCCTGCTAAAATAACGCCGACGAGAATAGCAGGGAGAAGAGCGATCGCCATTTGTGGAAGAGCCAATTCTGGATCGCTAACCCGAATTAAATTTGGGAGCAGTACTCTAGAACTTAAACCCACTCCAACCGCCGCTACCGAAAACACTACATAGGAAACAGCGTAGATATTGCGTGATATATTCATTTTTGTGGCATCATCAATTACCATTGCTCGAATCATAATATGAGGCTGACCTACTACTCCCAAGCCTGCTACTAACCAACTCAGCATAAATAGTCCAAAACCATACTGTAAGCCTTGAGGAATGGGGTCGATTAGAGTCGAGTCGATCTCGGCTAATGTTTGCCAAAGTCCCTCAATTCCTCCACAAGATCTTAGCGCCACGGTCAATAGGAGCAGCATTGCTACCATCATCAATACTGACTGAAGAGCATCAGTCCAAATCGAAGCACGAATCCCTCCAGAAAAGCAATAGCTGACCACAACCACTGCACCTAAAATAATCCCCCAGTTGTAATTCCAATCAAAAATGACGTGTAAAGCTTTACTTCCTGCCAAAAGCTGTGCTGCTGCATAGGCTCCCAGAAAAGCAATGGTGATTAATGCAGATACTATTGCGATCGCACTAGAACCTGATTTCTTTTGTGCTAGAAACGAACCGATAGTTTCTGAATTAGTCGATTCCGAAATAACTCGTAATGGCTGATGAATAAAAAACCAGGCTAAATAATCACCAAGAAACCAACCGACTAGTAGCCAGACAGAAGAAATACCAACTTGGTATGTCCAACCGATAGTGCTGATAAACATGCCGCCACTATGAGCCGTAGCAAATGCCGATAAACCAGTCAGCCACGGATTCACCTGACGACTTGCCAGTAAATAGTCGGTGGTAGTGTTTTGCCGACTAGATGCCGAATAGATTCCCACCCCTGTAAACAATAAGAGAAACGCAATGAAGCTAATGGCGATCGCTAATCTTGCAGACATCTATGACGTATATATAAGCTAACTGAGATCACTCATAAGTATAGTGCGATCGTTAAGCTCTGTTCCCACCATTTCAGCTTTCAGAATTATTAACAGTTTCTGGTACTTATCACTAGAGTTTTCTTGAATTTCTGTGAATGAACTAATTTAAGAAATAATACTCTCGATAAAGAAATAATTACTTTATTGTTGTCAGGGAACTGACAAGTTGAAAAATGCTAGAATTCCCCTGTAGCTAGGGGTGCCTCAAGATTAAAGGCTGAGATATACCCTAAGAACCTGAGACTGGTTAGCACCAGCGTAGGGAAGCTGTTTATTGAGGAACAAAAATATGAGAACGGAATGGGTTGCCAAGCGACAAGGACAAGGCAATGTCTCTCAGATGCACTATGCGCGTCAGGGAATCATTACCGAAGAGATGCACTATGTCGCTACCAGAGAACGCCTACCAGCAGATTTGATTCGTGATGAAGTAGCTAGAGGCAGAATGATTATTCCTGCCAACATCAATCATACTAACCTGGAACCAATGTGCATTGGCATTGCATCTAGCTGTAAAGTAAATGCTAATATCGGTGCTTCGCCTAACTCATCTGATATTAAGGAAGAAGTGGCGAAACTTGATCTAGCAGTCAAGTATGGTGCTGACACCTTGATGGATTTATCCACAGGCGGGGGCAATTTGGATGAAATTCGTACTGCTATTATTAACGCCTCCCCAATTCCTATCGGTACAGTGCCAATTTATCAAGCACTGGAGAGTGTTCATGGAGATATGGACAAACTTTGTGCCGATGATTTTCTGCACATCATTGAAAAACATGCCCAGCAGGGTGTGGACTATATGACTATTCATGCAGGTATCTTAATTGAACATCTGCCTTTGGTTAAAAGTCGCCTAACAGGTATTGTCTCACGCGGCGGCGGCATCATTGCCCGTTGGATGCTACATCATCATAAGCAAAATCCGCTTTACACTCATTTCGACGATATTATTGAAATCTTCAAAAAATATGATGTTTCTTTCAGTTTAGGAGATTCTTTGCGTCCTGGTTGCACCCATGATGCTAGTGATGAAGCTCAATTAGCTGAACTGAAAACTCTGGGACAGTTAACCCGTCGTGCTTGGGAACATGATGTTCAAGTGATGGTTGAAGGACCTGGTCATGTGCCGATGGATCAGATCGAATTCAATGTCAAAAAGCAGATGGAAGAGTGTAGCGAAGCACCTTTCTATGTTTTAGGACCATTAGTTACCGATATTGCTCCTGGTTACGACCATATCACTTCGGCGATCGGTGCCGCAATGGCTGGATGGTATGGGACAGCAATGTTGTGCTACGTCACCCCGAAAGAACATTTGGGTTTACCCAATGCGGAGGATGTGCGTAATGGCTTAATTGCCTATAAAATCGCGGCTCACGCAGCCGATATTGCTCGTCATCGCCAGGGTGCCAGAGATCGGGACGATGAGCTTTCTAAAGCACGATATAACTTTGATTGGGAGAAGCAGTTTGAGCTTTCTCTCGATCCAGAAAGAGCTAAAGAATATCATGATGAAACTCTCCCCGCAGATATTTATAAAACAGCCGAGTTTTGTTCCATGTGTGGTCCTAAATTCTGTCCCATGCAAACTAAGGTTGATGCGGATGCCTTGACTGAATTAGAAAAATTCTTAGCACGAGAAGAAGAGAAAGAAACTGTTAAGAGTTAACAGATAACTAACAAGTATAAATAGTTAAAGTAATTACGGAGTAGGCAATAGCTTGCTCCTTTTTTGATAAAAGCGATCGCCAATGTCTGATGTGAATTAAAAAACCTTAAAATCATTCATGTAAAATCTTGAGCGTCAAATTTTTCAATCTGTATAGCCAAGAAACTAAAATTTATTAGTTTTATTGAAAGCTAAGAGCTAAGAGCTAAAAAAAGGTAATAATTCTTCAATGTAGGGTTGAGGTGGGACGAAATCCTTTAAACCATCAATAAGCTGTTGAGTAGTAACTTGAACCAGAAGTTGGTTAGAAATGCTGGGAACTCTCTGAAGTTTAAAAGACTGGATTTTCCATCGCGATGATGATGAGCAGCAACTAGGAAATGTCCAGCTTGATCGAGAATAGACCATTTATGCAGATCGATAAACTCTAAGCAATCTCAACAAGCTAAAGCATAGTCAACTCCCATCTTAAGTTTCTTCTCCCTACAAAAATTTACTGTTTTCCGTAATATTGACTATGTTATTCTGACTTCAAAATCAATCAAAAACAACCAGATGAATACTCCTCTCCCCGAATCAACCAAACTATTATCGGGTAAAGTAGCTCTAGTAACTGGTGCTGCTCGTGGCATTGGCAGAGCGATCGCATTAGATTATGCTCGAAATGGGGCGGATGTAGCATTGCTCGATCTTGCCGATCCTACTGGAGGAATGGCGATTTCTGGTTATCGTCTGGCTAATGAACAAGAATTAGATCAAGCGGTTGCAGCAGTATCAGCAGAAGGGGTTAAAGCTCTTAAACTTAAGGTAGATATCCGAGATTGTGCAGCTATGAAAGCGGCAGTAAAGCAAACGGTACAAGAGTTAGGTCAGTTAGATATCGTTGTAGCCAATGCGGGTATCTGTATTTGGACAACTATTGAAGCAGCAACCGAACAACAATGGCGAGATACAGTTGACGTTAACATTAATGGCTTGTTTAATACTCTTCAGGCGGCAATTCCCGATCTAAAAGCTAGTAATAGCGGACGGATAATTACCGTAACTTCTATTGTTGGTCGTCAAGGTGCCCCTGGCAATAGTGCTTATTCGGCAACCAAATGGGCAATAATTGGCATAACTAAGTCCGCAGCAATGGAATTAGGTTCAGCTAATATCACCGTCAATGCGATCGCTCCTGGTCCAGTGGAAACTCCTCTATATCGTTCTCAAGGGGTATTAGATTCCCTGGGTTTAAATAGTTTTGAAGCACAGGATCAATTCTTTACCCAATTAATGCCCTTAAAAACCTCTTCAATTGCCAATCCTGAAGATATTGCTGATACTGCTACTTTTTTAGCCAGCGATCGTGCTAAATTTATTTCTGGAGAAGTAATAGACGTTGCTCTTGGTTACAATGCTGCCTATACTGCCTAAACTCGGCGAATACTTGTTTTCAAGTGCTGGAAATCATTTCTGTATATTTAAAATCTGAAAATACGGATAGAGCATTTATAACAAAGTCTCGAATTGTAATTGGTACGATTACAGAATAATTTTTGACTTAATTGTGAGGATTATAAATTTCACCAAGACTACGATTACTTTTAATCTCAACAACCATATCGGCAGTTTTTGTTAAAGGCTTAATAAATAAATCTGGATGAAGTGCTTTCCAAAAATATTCGACAAAGCGACTAATCTCCTCATCAGTCATACCTGTTCCTTTCGTAGCGATCATTATCTGTTCTGCGCGATTACGCCACTCCAAGCTAAGACGATAATCTTCAGGATATAAGATAACCAGACTATCCAACTGATCCCATAGAGGTAAATAAGCCTGTAAACGCCGATTACAATCCACAGCAAACTGTTTATCTTCTGCGGTAATAATTGGTGCAGGAGGATTATCAAAAAAACTCTCTGCGATGGGTCTTACTCCGACAAACCAGCCTTCAAATAGCAAAATGTCTGGCTTAGGAACTATTTGTGGCTCAATGCGATCTCCTGCACCACTATGCTGTGATTTATCGAAACGAGGTAAAGCAATTTCTACCAAGTCATCTTGCTTTAAGCACTGGTTGATTACCCTAATCCCATCTTCAATATTATGAGTTCCTGGAGGTCCACGCCAAATTAACTGCGAGTTTTTTGCTTGTAAAGCCTGCCTCTCTTCGTAAGTCAGGTACAAATCATCAATTGATAGAGTGGCGACAGAAAATCCTAAATCATTGAGAATTAGTTTCAAAATAATACAGAGAGTGGTTTTTCCTGTTCCTTGACCTCCAAGAACTCCTTGAATAAAAGTTCGCTCCAACTCTTGGCTTGCCTGTGCCAAATTCAAAGCCAAAGGTAGCCACAGTTTGGCAAAGTTATGTTCAATCCTCTGTTCATCAATGATGCCTAGACTCAGACAAATCGCCGTCACCTCACCCAGCAGTTGAGCATAAAACTCTGACTCCTTACCCTCAGCAAGCAAACTGTTTAATTTGCTATCTCCATTCACCTGATTCATCACTTGTGATGTCTTATTCTTCTGTTGACTGTATGACTGTTAACTGTTAAGAACCTAACTTGAAGGCTTCTAGAAAGAGACTATAAATCAAGCCAATTTTAAACAAATTTAGTACATCAATATAGAGCGATCGCCTTTTGGGTAGAGAATTTTCTGGCTGGTGATCGCGTCGAGCATACACTATCTTACTAATTAATTCCGTAAAAGCAAATAAAATCGCGGCAGCGGGAATATCCCATACAGCACGTTGTCCAGCGGTAGTGACAATTGCCGAACCCATAAAAAAGCCCAGCAAAATACTAATCAGACTTAAAGAAATGCGTCGCCAAGGATTACTAAATAATAACTCCAGGCGATCGCCAGCAATATCTACCAGAGTGTTGAGACGAGTACGTTGCATTACCAATTACTGATTTCTAACTGTTGATTTTTGATTGTTCGTTGACAAACTACTTATCAATACGACTGTAAATCCATAAAGAACTTATTAGTCCAGTACAATGAGCCAAAATAATGCTGAAACATGCTTGTATAATAAATACGTCTAGTGAATTAACAAACTCGGTGGTACTTTGATTATTGAAAACTTTTGCAGGATCGAACGCTAAAGTTTTGGAGAGGACTATCCCCGTGATTGTTTGTCCACTCAAAATAGTAATTATCGTACCAGCAATACTAGTGATGATCGCAATTTGAACCATTTTAATAGTCGTAGACTTCTTGGGTGGAGTGACGTTAGGTCTAGCAAATTTATCTGCCATTTTGCCATAGCGAAATGTAATACATATTCCTACAACTAGGCAAATTAATCCGCAAACAGCACAAAACAAGCTAAATCCAATACCAGGACTGTTTCTTTCTGTTTTATTAACGATCGCCAAAGCAAGAGTAACTGTTGATACAACTCCCAATACCAACTGAACCCAAAATCCAGCTAAACCAGCCCATTTCAGAGCAGTAGCTACCCGACGTAGCCGAGCAGATTTTGAGAGGGGTGGATCAGAAGAATTAATGCTATCTGAATAAGGAGTGATGTCTGATTCTCTAGTCATGATGTTTATAAGTTGTATTACTTGATTTTAGATAAAATTCAAATTAGGAATTGAGAATATGTAGGTATCGGGTGAGAAACGGAATAGTGCCTGATTGTTTGCTCATGGCTACATTTCTAAGATTATTAATAAATTTAGTCAACACCGCGATTAGACAAAGGCGATTCGGTCTTGCCCAGATCGGTGTCCTGGGTTCGCCGCATGTAGCTCTCTAACCGAGAGCCTCTCTCGCGGTCAATTGAATATTTTATAATAAGCAACTGAAATAAATTGAAGTTCCTTATCAATCAATAATAGACTAGATAAATGAGAGAGTTAGCGAGGTGGTTGCAGATCTGTCCTTGAGGCAGGTTTGAGGAAAGTCCGGACTCTCGAAAGACCAGACTTGCTGGGTAATTCCCAGTGCGAGCGATCGCGAGGATAGTGCCACAGAAAAATACCGCCAAGTTTGAGTAGGGGCGAATTGCAATTCGCCCTTACAATTTGGTAAGGGTGCAAAGGTGCGGTAAGAGCGCACCAGCAGTATCGAGAGATACTGGCTCGGTAAACCCCGGTTGAGAGCAAGGTCGACGGGATTATGGTTGGTCTTTTTCCGATCCTGATTTAGGAGAACCGCATGAGGTGTTTGGTAACAAATACTCTAGATAGATAACCGCCCTCAAACCAAAGTTGCTTTGGTTGGAGAACAGAATCCGGCTTATGTTCTAACTCTCTCTATCTCATCATGTACCAAACTAAATGGACGATCCGAGACGACACAAACAACTAAAAATATTAATTCAAAAGTTAGGTTTGCCCGTTACTGCACCAGTCAACTGGTCTCTACTGGATTTAGCCTTGACTCATCCCAGTATTTCCCGAACTCACAACTATGAGCAGCTTGAGTTTGTGGGAGACTCAGTGATCCGATTGATAACGGCTGAGTTATTGCTAGAAATATATCCTGATGAGCCAGTGGGGGAATTTGCTGCCATACGTTCGATTGTGGTCAGCGATCGCATTTTAGCTGAGTTGGCTGATAGTTTTGGCATTGAGCCTTATCTTTTGATTGGTGGTAATGCGAAAGGCAACCCTGCGGGAAGACAATCTTGGTTAGCTGATGCTTTTGAAGCAGTTTTGGGTGCACTATATCTCAGTACTCATAACATGGATTTAATTCGTCCTTGGTTAGATCGGGCGTTGACTAACCGTGCGGAGGTGGTGCGCAATGACCCTGCTCGCTTCAATTATAAAGATGCTCTTCAAGAATGGACCCAGAGGAAATACAAGATCCTACCAAAATACCAAGTCAGTGAAAATAAATCGCCTCAACCAGAAAATCTCTTTGTAGCTGAAGTTTGGCTCCAAGAGCGGTACCTCGGAAAAGGTTATGGTCGTTCCAAAAAAGCCGCAGAACAAGCTGCCGCTAAGGATGCCTTCTCGACTATACAGGCTAGTGAAAAATAATTTCCCATTGATCAGTTTGAGTTATTTACTACATACTCACTAATTTCTATTGACTATTGAGTGTTAATTGTTAACTGACCAAGTAGTAGTATGAAAGGATAAAAAAGCGTAGAATATAAAATTTTAATAACCTGCTTGGAATCGAAATAATATTAGAGCGACCCCCAACAATAATGAAAAATGACGAATTAGGTTTAATTGAAACTGAATTGAGCAGTCCTCTAGATCAGATTGATTCGGCAGAATCCGCCGCCAAAATACCCCCTCCCGATCCTGAGCGCATGTTAGAACTGCTACGCTCTGATATCCCCTCTGACAAAATGCTAGCTGCAAGAGCGTTTTGCGAGCTTGAGGATCGGCGCTCAATTCCGCTGTTGATTGAACTATTAGATGACGTTTGTCCCCTGGTGCGGGTTAGTACTAGCTACGCTCTGGGGCGAAATACTGATGTTACCGCCGTTGAGCCTTTAATTCAGCTACTAGCGAGTGATTTTAATGGTTATGTGAGGAAAGGAGTAGTTTGGGCACTAGGCAACAGTAAAGATCGTCGTGCGCTTCAGCCACTGGTTCATGCACTTAAAACTGATATTTCAGCGGTTAGATTATGGGCAGCCAGCGGGTTAGCTCAAATTGCACCCCTTGAGTACGAAGATATTATTGCTGCGATTCCACCTTTAATTCAAGGATTGAGGCGAGATCCTACCTCCGCAGTCCGAAGCAACTGTGCTTGGGCAATTGGACAACTATGTCGAGAGTTACCTTCTAACGTAGTCTATGCTACGGCGATCGATGCTTTGATTGAGTCTTTAGTGGAAGATGCTGATTTTGGAGTCAAAGATGACGCAAGAAGTGCTATTCTCAAGGTCGGCGATCCTCGTGGTCTACAGATGATCGAGGAGCTGGAATTTGAAGGACTAATTTAATTAAATCAACAATTTATGACCAAACCCCTGATTGTCGGCGTTAGTGGTGCCTCAGGGCTAATCTATGCTGTCCGTGCCCTGAAATATCTACTAGAGGCTGAATATACAATTGAACTGGTAGCGTCTCGTGCTACTTACATGGTTTGGCAAGCAGAAGAAAAGATTCGGATGCCCGTAGAACCCGAACAGCAGGAACTTTTCTGGCGAGAAAAAGCGGGAGTAAAGTTAGCTGGAACTCTTAATTGTCATCGCTGGGGAGATGTTGGAGATAATATCGCTAGTGGCTCTTTTCGTACCCTGGGCATGGTAATTATTCCTTGTAGTATGAGTACCGTAGCAAAAATTGCCGCAGGATTAAGCTCCGATCTATTAGAGAGAGCAGCAGATGTGCAAATAAAAGAGGGCAAGCCTTTGGTGGTAGTTCCTAGAGAGACTCCATTCAGTCTAATTCACCTGCGTAATCTAACTACGTTAGCAGAAGCGGGAGTCAAAATTGTGCCTGCAATCCCTGCTTGGTATCATCACCCGCAGACCATCGAAGATTTAGTAGATTTTGTAGTAGCCCGTACCTTGGATACTTTAGATATTGACTGTATTCCTTTTGAGCGCTGGAAAAGTAGCTAAAAAATATTATTAATCTTGATCAGCTTTCGCCGCAGATAATTTTTTGCGGCTGCTAACAATCAAATTAATATTTATCTTCTACACAAATTTAAATTATTAGTTCGTTACGGGAGTGGCTTTGGTTACTGAGCCATTGTTAACCCCCATCGTAAAGTTGATCGGTGTGTCAGGATAGTTTTTCACTACTTGACGATAGACAGCATGATTAGTGGGTAAATTGAGCCTTTCCCCATCCTTATTAAACTTGACCCTGTATTCAACCTGACGCAGCAGTTCTGGTTTGCCAATCTTTTCATAAGGCTTCTTTTTTCCTGCTTCTACTTCGTCAATAGATGGTTTAGGCGGTAGTTTTGGCCACCAGATTCCCTTATCATCCTGAGATACAGCTCCTTCTGGCTTTTCTCCGTTAATATTGACAATTGATGTTGAATCAAACTTTTCGTAACGTCCCCGTTTATCTTCTAAAGGATCGTGCTGGTAATTTACCCGCCAAGTATAGGTAGCCGTAGCACTTGCCTCATATTGTCCCGCCCCCGATTGTGAGGTGCCACAACTGTTAAGAGCGATCGCCATACTGAGTACTGCCGTAGCTTGGAAGATGCGGTTGAACTTTCCTCCAGAAAGTAATTTAAATGCTCGTATCATAAGTATTTTATTGAATTAACTGTCGTTGATGTTTCTGATTAATTATCTAGTTTATTTTTTGAAAAAATCAGAAAATATGTGAATATATGTAATGACTTAGTTATATATCTAAATAAATATTACTAGAGTTGAATACTAATCTAAAAAACTATTTAAAAAATGGTAAGGAATATAGCTTTAGGAATACTGATGGCAGGGATCATGCCGATTACCTTGGCTAGCTCTACTACAATCAATGACGATGATCGCGAGGGTATTTTAGCCGAGAAAAAACCTATTTTGAATGATTTTAGCACTGGTTTTTCTTGTACTATTATAAATTTGCTCAACAATTGCTTGGCTAATTCTTATGGCTTTGAGAAAAAACAATTTGCTATTCAAGTAAATTTATGGCAATCAAAAATTATTAACTCTACAGTACCTAATTCAATTGTTGGTACCTGTCTTCCCCACTCCTTCCAAAATAGTAAGTACTCTCCGCAAAGCTTGTCTCAACAACGACAGGGCATTAATCAACCACTCAAATATTACCTGCCTAGTAGAGGTGCTATTGATTCCTCCGTTACGGAGCCGCTTTTTTCATCACTGGTTCAACTAGTAAATCCAAGATGTAGTTTTTCTGAGCATCGACAGCTAGAGCAACAATTCCCAAAACTAGCGCCACTCAAGGCTAAGAAATTTACTTCTCATCAAAGTCTCTTCTCTCATAGTTTTACCCAGTCAAAATTTCCTCAATTATCTCGTAGCAGTTTGATAGTGGATTTTCCTTACCAAAATAGTACTTTTGTTCCTCAAAATACCAAGTTCGCGATTCCTGCCCCTCAAACTAAACGTATTGCCAGTAGCTTTGGTTGGCGAAGAAGACCTTTTAGCAATCAGTTACAGTTTCATCAAGGAATTGACTATGGAGCGCCCTATGGTTCTCCTGTGGTTGCTGTGGGCAATGGAATTGTAACTAAAGTTGTTTCTGACTGTGCTGACTTTGGCAACCTATTTTGCGGAGGTCAACTAGGTAATTGGATTGAGGTCGATCATGGGAATGGAACGATCGGAACCTATGGTCATTTAAAACACAACTCAATTAAGGTCAAAGAGGGCATGAAAGTTTGGAAAAATCAGAATATTGCTCAGGTTGGGAGTTCAGGTTGGTCAACAGGGGCTCATTTAGATTTTCGTCTCAAGATAGATGGGAAACACAAAGACCCTGCAAAGTATGTAATGGCGATTGGGGAAAATCTTTAATAAAAATCTTTAATTAGCTACTTTGGCGAAATTTACCAATCCTATACCTAAAAAGCATAGCTTGAGGATTGTTACTTTGAATTAAGTATCCCAACTTGTACATATTTTTAAAAATTTCTTCCTAGCTATTTGACTCGTTTTCTAGTTTTAATGTTTTAAGGTTGAGGTTGAAATCTGTTGCGGATCAGAGTCAGCTTACTCCTTCTTCTTTGATGCTAACTGTTCAAGTTGGTAAATAGATAGCATTTTTGCCCAGCAAATTACTGACTGGATTAAATATTCGATTGGAAGATAGAAATTACCGTAATCAAAGTTGATCATGCTACTCAAAACTCCTCAGAGAAAATTTCTAAACTCCATCAACTACTTTCGAGGAATCGCCATCATTTTAATTATTTTGGGGCATTGCTATGAATTATCACAATGGCGTATATCAAGTAATGTCGCAGACTTCTTTTACTCTTCTAGTCTCAATGGTAGTGTCTACTTTGTATTTATCTCTGGTTTTTTGTATCATCATATATTTTTTAGTAAATTTAACTATAAAAAATTTATGTTAAAAAAAGCAAAATATGTCTTGTTACCATATATATTTTGCTCATCAATCCCCATACTTTATCTGGTTTTTCTCGGAGGAGGAGGACAATATTTACCTGAGGGGCTGAAAGAAAAATCCTTATTAGCAGTAGGTTGGTATTTTGTTACTGGTAGAATATCCTATGCTTATTGGTATATTCCGATGGCAATGCTGCTATTTGCTATTTCTCCTCTCATCAATAAAATTATCAAATCACAAAAAACTTTAATAGTCTGCTGGTTTTTACTGCCAATATCGCTCATTATTCATCGTCCAGTTAATAATATTAACCCTGTTCATTCTTTGATTTACTTTTTACCAGTGTATTTGCTCGGAATCTGGAGTTCAATTAATCATCAAGAAATTATTAACTGCTTGCAAAACAATAAGAGAAAAATAATATTAATTGTAGCAGCAGTAAGTTTAGGAATAATCCAAGTTTTGCTTTTTCAAAAATCTGGAAATTTCCATAAAGAGTTTTGGTCTATTACAGTACCAGATATAAATTTAGTGCAAAAAATTTTGCTATGTTTCTTGTTTATATCTATTCTGAATGCTTATGAATCTGCGGATCTTAGTGGTTTAAAAAAGATAGCAGAGACTAGTTTTGCCGTCTACTTTATTCATCCATTTCTAGTTAATGCTTTGATTTCCCTAACTTCTAAATTAGATTGGAAATTCCAGGGAAATATCCTAACTTTGGCTTTAGCAACCTTAATCGTGACGTTAATTTCGCTCGCCATTGCCTATGGCATTAAAGCCGTTTTCAAGCAAAAAAGCCGCTATCTAATCGGCTGGTAGGTAGTTGCTAGATTTGTTTCAACTAGGTTTCACATAGGGAGATAGCTCTGACCAGAGTTGGGGAAAGGATGTCTGTAAAAAATCAGCCTGGGCAATTTCTAGGTCGCGATAGTCAAAGCCTGGTGCAACAGATTCTCCAAGTAAGCCAAATTCTCCTGTTTCCAATACTGCTGCTTTCCAATAACCTCCAGGTACCAGTAACTGAGCCACTTCTTCCTGAGCAAAATCAAGACCCAATTTAATTTTTTCCAGTTTTCCCGAGGGACTGAGTAGCAAATAAGTAATAGTCGAACCAGCCTGAAAATAGTGCATAATGTCTGATTGATTTCGATTCCAATGATTGATAGGGGAATCATCAGTCAGCAGATAGTAGATTGAAGTCATCAAATGGCGATCGCTACCTGTTCTAGAAGTAGGTAAGGTTTTTGATGAGCGGTAGGTTTCGACAAAATAGCCACCCTCTGTATGCTTGGTTAAAGCGAGATGTTGAATTAAATCATATTTATTCATGGCGCTCGGTATTTAGTTGCGAATAATTAACTCAATTTCTTGGGGACTGACTTTTAATTTTAGGCGATCGCCGTAACCGATCTGAGATATTGGAGGTGCAAGAACTTCGAGAATTGAATCATCCTGAAAATGCCCGATTTTGGTTTCGGGATGAGGATAGTAGATTAAGCTTTCGTAGCTTTGATCTAAGTAGACGACGATACAGGGAGAAAAGGAGAAAGTTTCGGCGGCAAAGTTGGGATGCCAAGGCACTTGAGGAAAAGTATATTTAGGCTTGACCAGTTTGAAGGCATAAGGAGCAATCGAAACATTGAGAGTCCCTAAAAATAAGCCCGTCAGATCCAGCCCTAAATCCCGAAAGAATGGTAACTGCATTTCTAAGGTACCCCGCTCATAGGGACTATTTTGAGCTGTACCTGAAGCCACTCGATGCCCTGGTTTAACGACCCCTGTTACTGCCACTAAATTTGGTTCCATGATTAGGAATCTCTAAAGCTAGATCGGTTAACAGCTCCAGGATACCGAATCAAAAAGATTTGCAATTCAATAAAGTAGAAATACAAAGTAAAAATACTTAGCAATTTCCCAGGACATCGATCGCTAAAATAAAACTAATTTATATTGGCAATTCTAGCGATGAATACTTTTCCCGAAACCTTGGATATAGCAGTTGAGCAAGCAAAAGAAGCCACCAAAGCCGCGATCGCCGCTGGCTACAGGCTGGTTCAAGTAGAATTAGTTATTCCCGAAATTGCCCTCAAGTCCGAAATCTTAGCGTTAGAGTTTGCCCAACTGTTTGCCGAATCTGGTTCAGGAGTTAAAGTAATGTTTCCCGATACTGGTGCTGCGGCATTAGCCAAACGCAACTGGGGAGAACAGTCATTTCAAGTAACGGATATGGGTAGTCGCTTCACGCCCATTGAAACTCAAGTTACCCCAGAAGATGAAATTTTTATTGTTGCTTGTCCCTCGTCGGTAGAAGTTGAACGTGCCGAGAAACTAAGCCAGATTGCAGGCGATCGTCCGATCATTTTTTTGATTCCTCAGCTAGAAGATGTGGCAGTGGTGGGAATTGGTTTAGCCGCTAGACAATTACGCGAGCGCTTTATCAAAAATATTTATTCCTGTTATTATTTGCGTCCTCTGGAAGCAGGTGCCATTTTGCGTTGTCATCCTGCTCAGTGGCAAATTTGGTTAGAACAAGAATCAAACTACGAATTGGCAACAGAACTTTCATCTAAACCGATGGGGGAAGATCTAGAGCAATTGATGATGACCTTGACAAATCCTGAAGGAGCAGAGAATAATTCTGGTGTTCAACCTCGGAAAAAACCTAATCTGCTAGGTAATTTACAGAAGTTTCTGAAAGCTCTGAGTCAATAATTTATTGGTTAAATGCTCAATAAGCGATCGCAGCAAGAAGTACCAACAACAAGAGAATTTATTTTTAAGTTTATTTTTCAACCAAATTACAAGTTTTGGTTGGCTGCCAGTATTTTAGTTGCTATCTTGTTTAGCCTGTCGGGATTTGGCATCTCATTAGAATCAAGCTATATCGTTCAGGATGATGCCAGACAGCACGTTTTTTGGTTACAACGGTTGAATGACCCTGAGTTATTCAATAATGATTTAATCGCCGATTACTTTAGCTCAGTTGTGCCTTCTGGTTATAAATTTGTCTATTGGCTAGCAAATTTGTGGGGATTGGAGCCATTTTTATTTAATAAAATTCTGCCTTTGTTGCTGGGAATCGTTACTAGCATCTACATGTTTTTGGTAACTACAACCATATTCCCCGTTTCCATAGCAGGGTTTTTAGCTAGTTTACTGCTGAACCAAAACTTGTGGCTCTTAAACGATCTAGTTTCTGGTACTCCCAGAGCTTTCTACTATCTGCTGCTGCTGGGATTCATTTACTATCTGCTGCGCCAGCAACTCTGGCTTTGCCTGTTGTTGATCGTGTTGCAGAGCTTATTTTACCCCCAAGTAGTTTTGATTACCGCAGGTATTCTTAGTCTTAATCTAGTTACCCAGAAAGAGAATCGATATTTTTATCTGATCGGGTTGATCACCGCAGTTGTTAGCTTGGGGATTTATAAATTACAGGCAGCTGAATTTACTGATGTTATTACCTTAGAAACAGCCAAACAGCTACTAGAATTCCACCCAGGTGGTAGAAGTGCTTTTTTTAGCGTAAAACCCTGGTATTTCTGGTTAGTTGCTGAAAGAAGCGGATTTTTTCCCTTAGAATGGCAGTATTCAGCCCTAGTTTCTTTTGGTTTATTATTGCCAATTATATCTCAACTTCCCCGTAGATTTCCTCTGGTCAAACAACTTAATTCTCAGTCTAAAATTATCTGGCAACTGTTGATAACTTCGGTTGGGTTATTTGGGTTAGCTCATTTAATGCTATTTCGACTGCATTTACCCAGTCGCTACAGTCAGCACAACTGGAGAATTATCTTAGCTCTAACTGCGGGGATTACCCTCACAATACTTCTGCAACAACTAACCCAGAGAATTACTAAGTTCTCGCACCTTAACCAGCTGATCATAATCGCGATCGCCGTTGCAATTATCCTATTACCCACAATCAAGGTGCAGTCTCGGGAATATCGCCTGAGTTATTTAGAGGGCAAAACACCAGAACTATACCAATTTCTCCAACTACAACCCAAAGATGTTGTCATAGCAACCCTCAGCAAAGAAGCCGACTTTATCCCCAGCCTCGCCCAACGCACAGTTTTAGTCTCCAAGGAATATAGTATTCCTTACCATTGGGATTACTATGCACAAATTCGCCAGCGAACCAAAGACTTGATTCAAGCTCAATACAGTTCAGACGACGCAGTTTTGTCACAATTGATCCAAAAATATCACATTGATCTTTGGCTTGTGGATCGAGAGGCTTTTACTGTCGATTATTTGAGCCAAAACACTTGGTTTAATCAGTTTCAGCCCGAAACTCAAAATGCCATTACATCGTTGCAGCAGAGAAAACAACCATCAATAGTTGGCAAAATTGAGCAATGTACCATTTTCCAGACAGCTAAACATAATTTGCTAGATGCTCAATGTCTGAGAGAGCAATAATACCCCGTAAATAAAATATTCTTTAATCGCAAACTGTGAAATGGTCATCAGCAGTTATAGTTGAATCTTCTAGGGATTCAAAAATATGTATTGCAGCAATTGTTAGTCATTCCCCATAAAAATCATATCAATAGATACTACTCTCTCTTCCCTGTTCCCAAAAAAAGATAGCTTATGGGATACGAAAGCTAATTACAACAACATTGAACGGCACGAAGGTGAAAACAGACAAAAAATCATTTAAAATAGCCAGAAACTTAATTACGTCCCCACGAGATCTGATGTTTCCAGTCATTTGAAGCACAATTTGTCTTTTTACCAGAATTTAGACCCCAATCAAAATGCGATTTGCTATTAAAAATTTATACTGGATCGACATTTCGATTCTCTTACTGGCATTAATCGTAACGCTGCTGGGCATAGGTAGCTATGGCTTGTATGAACCCCATGAAGGTCATTTTGCGATGGTTGGTCAAGAAATGATTTGGCGCAACGATTGGGTTACCCCTCATCTCAATGGATCCCCTTATCTCAATAAACCTCCATTATTATATTGGCTAATTGCGATCACCACGGGGATTTTCGGTTCCTCGGAATCATCAGCCAGACTTCCTGTCGCCATTGCAGGATGGATTGGAATCGTGATTGCCTGGAAGTGGACTAGAGAGCTTTGGGGCATTAAGCCGAGTCGGACTGTAGTATTGATGCTTTCTGTAACTTTGGGCTGGTTTATTTTTACGCACCAGATCTTGATTGATGTTTTGCTGGGGACTTTACTGATTAGCAGTAATTATTTTTTGTGGCGATTGCTATATCAACCCCAATCTCGTTGGAACTGGTGGGGTACTTATGTCTCTCTCTCTCTCTGCGTCTTGACTAAGGGATTAATTGGGGTCTTGTTTCCTTTATGTGGCTGCTTGGCATTAACTGTAATTAGATCAAGAGAAAAAATCATCGGACGAATTCGACTTTATCAAGGCTTGCTATTGATGTTACTCCTTATCTTGCCGTGGTTTATTGCTATAGAGCGAGCTAATCCAGGTTTTTGGCATTATTTTGTGGTGAATGAGCATTTTGATCGCCTCTTAGATCGTCGTTTTCCTCCCGACTATGAAGTATCTAAGGTTAGTATAGGTGGCTATCTCGCGATTACAGCCTGTTGGTGTTATCCTTGGGTCTTGTTTTTGCCCTCAGTAATCAAATCTACTTGGAAAGAATGGCATCAAGGATTATCAGGTAACGCTTCTCTATCAGAGCGAAAACACAGTGATGCTATCTTGTTACTAGCTGCGGGAGCAATTTTACCCGTAATTATATTTTTGCCTCTTTCCTCAAGGTTAATTTATTACAGCATCCCCGCTATCCCTCCCTACGTTATCTTATGCGCTGGGTGGTGGGATAAACTCTATCAGACTTCAAACAATCACGAATTAAAACCATCTTCTTCCGTCATTGACTACTCAATCCCTGAAGTAATTCAGCCCTCACCCACAGGAATCCTCTGCAAATCTTCGTCAAACTTCGTTAGCTGTGGCATTGCCATTAAAGCCGCCGATTTCTATAGTGCGATCGCCTTGATTTTAGCCACTGGCTTCTACGGAGCGACTGCTATGATCCCCTGGATAGTTTCACTGCTACCAGCTGTGTTGCCAACTCCAGAAATTACGAAGTTAATCGCGATTGTCACGATTGCTTTGGGTACAGGATGGTTAGTTACGGGATTGGCACTGATGCGACGCCTTGCCCAGGCGTGGATACCTCTATGTATCACTCTCATGATTACCTATCTGGCAATCATTAAAGGATTTTCTCTCTACGAAAATGTACGTTCTTCTAAGAATTTAGTGCAACAGGCAAATTCTTGTTTAAGCATTGATACCCTTTGGATCTTTGAAGGTTCAAGAGAAATTGGCGCAGCAGGGGCAATCGGTTATTATCTCAATCAAGCCCAGACGGCTTTATCTGGCGTTTCAGTTTCAGAACCCAAAGTTGTTCAGAACCAGCTCTATCGTACGATCTTGATTCTTTCTGATGGCGGCGAAAATCGTCTTCCTCCTGAGTTTCCAGGCACTCCACCTGAATATTTGATTTCCCGTGCTGAATTACAAACCTATTGGGACAGAGATCGCCCTGTGGTCTTCCTTACTGATTTTTTACGCCAGCCTAACGATCTTCAAGACCCCCTCCGTCTTAATCTGCCTCAAGGAGTTAACCAACCCTACATCACCAGCGGTCAACGGCGACTCTACCTCAATCAAGCTGCAACTAAACTGACTCAGGAAAAATGTCACTAAGATTAAAGTCTAAAATATAGTACAGACAAGGCATGCCTTGTCTCCAATAACTAACGATTGACTGAGGCTGATAATCGATCAACAATCTTCTCCTCTCCTGATGCTTCCACCTTAATTAGAGCTAATTCCTCAGCAACATTTCCTTTAAGATACATCTCACCAACTGTTTCTCCACCCAGATCGATTTCGCCCCAAAGTTTTTGTTTTATGGGGTCATAGTGAAATTCAAAATAACTACCCTGGGCAACTCCATCGACGATATTGTCATAGCTAGCTATCATTGATCCAGAAGGATCGTAAAAGCTGACTCTCAAGTTATCTATCGCCTCAATAACATCTCTTTCTTGCTTAGCGAGCGCCTTGGAGTGTTCTCTCTCATCGTAACTAAAAATAGTCTGCACCTGATATCCGCGATCACCATTAATTTGTAGCTCCTGTGTCACGGCATAAGCAGGCAAAATAAAGCAAATGTTGAGCAAAATAGCTCCTAACCCCACCAGAATTTTAATAACAAAAATTTGAAAATTGGACATCTTTAAAAATCAAAATATTAATTCATTCCAGAGATTAATCAGAATATAGCTTGAGACAGAACATCTCAACCTAAAGTCTATGGTATATTAAGTTAAATTAAGCATGAACTCGTATTGCTTGACATAAGCATATTTATACTATCCATAAC
Organism: Cyanobacteria bacterium P01_G01_bin.67; assembly: GCA_039179675.1. Taxonomy (GTDB): domain Bacteria; phylum Cyanobacteriota; class Cyanobacteriia; order Cyanobacteriales; family Xenococcaceae; genus Waterburya. Next base: position 27,672 of record JBCDEP010000026.1, on the reverse strand, counting down.
AAAAGAGGTTAGACCAAGATGATAGCGGCGGAAACCACAAATGTTACTCTACAGTCTTTAGCAATTGATTTTTTTCGCAAGTCTGCGGGTACCTGGAACTCTCAAAGAAGATACTATAGTCTGAATAATAATGCCGAACCCCAAGAAGTGACCAGCGTACTCAACATTTCTTTCGTCGAACAAGGGGATTTAGAGTTGATTAAGCTAGCCCAAGCTCATCAATTGTCGGACTCAGAAGCAATTGTCTGTGGCACAAAAGTAACTTGGGAAAGTAATTATACCAATCAGAATCGTAAACCTGTAAGTGGCTCCACCGTATTTGGTGTTCAGGGCAACATTTTATATCGCGATCGTGGATTTGCTACTCCCAATCCTATAATTGCAGTTTGTTCTTTTTCTCATCCAGAAACTATGACCTTGCGTACAGAATATAACGCCAATGTTTTTGAGGAAGAAATCAAGTTAGTTGGCAGCAAATATCGCACCAGACAAACAATTATTTCTCGTGCTGGACAAGAAATTACTATTGGTCAATATTTAGAAAAGCGGATTGACTAGATTCACTGATTGATTACCAGACTAAAATGAGTCAAATTCGTCGAACAATAGTTCATAGGCAGCATCAACACTGTCACTGTCATCTCTTTTCCTGAGATCTATAGCTAATGAATGTTAGTTTAGGACGATCAGATATCGTCTTTTAGGGAACAGAAAAGTTCTAGCGCTTGTTGGTAATATCCCGCAATACCTCTGTCTTCTCCTTGAGAAGGTTGGGGGTTTTGTATTTTTGTACATTATTATCAGAGATGATCAGCATCAGGAAAAGTAAGTAATTAGGACAAATCTAACTCAATGTAAAATTACCACAAGCCAAATTCAGAAAGCTTTTTAGGTTAAAAACAAGCTCAATATAAGGTAAAATCTGAACACTAAGATTGGTTTGGAAATGTCCCACGTAACAAATATTGCTATTGTTGGCTGCGGTTTCGTTGCTGACTACTATTTAACAACTTTAAAAAACTATCCAGAATTAAAGATCATAGGGGTATACGATCTAGACCAGATCAGAACCAAGAAATTTGCTCATTACCATTCGGTTGCCGTATATCATTCTTTAGATGAAATATTGGCAGATAGACAAGTAGAACTTGTGGTGAATCTAACTAATCCCAAAAGCCATTATGAAATAAATTTGGCTTGTCTTGAAGCCAATAAACATGTTTATTCCGAAAAGCCGCTGGCGATGAAGTTTGAAGATGCGGTTAAGCTAGTTGACGTTGCCGAACAAAAAGGACTATATATCTCTTCAGCACCTTGTAGTCTTTTGGGTGAAACAGCTCAGACTATTTGGAAGGCTCTCCGAGAAGAGATAATTGGAAAAGTCTATCTTGTCTATGGAGAGATGGATGACGGTCTGCTCCACAAAATGCCTTATAAAGCGTGGGTAAGCCAATCTGGGATTCCTTGGCCCTACAAAGATGAGTTTGAAGTAGGTTGTACCTTAGAACATGCAGGATATTATCTTTCTTGGTTTCCCGCTTTTTTTGGACGAGCAGAAAGCGTGACGGGCTTTAGTTCCACTCTGATTGAAGATAAAAATACAGATATTCCTCTTGATAACAATGCTTCTGATTTTTCTGTTGCCTGCATCAAATTTGCTTCAGGAACGGTAGTTAGATTGACCTGTAGCATTATTGCTCCTCACGATCACTCCCTGAGGATCTTTGGTAATGAAGGAATATTAAGCACCCCAGATTCTTGGTTTTATAATGCTCCTGTTCACATCAGACGTATGTTTAACATCAGAAGAAAAATGATTGTTAGTCCCTTCAAACAAAAATTTCCTCTTGTGGGTAGTAAGACTAAAAAGTTTAATTACCGTGGTGCTTTTCAAATGGATTTTGCACGAGGAATTGCAGAGCTAGCCAATGCAGTGAAAGAGGAGCGTCCTTGTCGTCTGTCTGCTCGATATTCACTACACGTCAATGAGTTAGCTTTAGCAATTCATTACGCAACTGAAACAAACTGTACTTATCAGGTTAAATCTACTTTTGACCCCATTGAACCGATGTTGTGGGCAAAGTAATAACAGTAGTTAAATTTTAGTAAAAATTTACCAGATCAGACTGTTACTAGCCATTCGCTATTACAAGATTTTAAAGATGCCATCACAAACTATCCGCTGGGGAATTATTGGAACAGGTTTTATTGCAGGAGAATTTGCCAGAGGACTTAAATCAGTTCCTCAAGCTCAGTTGCTGGGCATTGCGTCAAGAAAAGTGGCAAATGCTCAGACTTTCAGCCAAATATTTCAAGTGCCACGTTTTTACGACAGTTGTGAGGAATTAGTCCAAGATCCAGATATTAACGTAGTTTATATTGGTACTCCTAACTATACCCACAAAGATTTAAGTATCCTGTGTTTGGAAGCAGGAAAACCGATTCTATGTGAAAAACCGTTTACGGTCAACGCTCAAGAAGCCCGTGAAGTAATTGCAGTTGCCCGTCGTCAACAACTTTTTTGTATGGAAGCGATGTGGATGCGCTTTATGCCTTTAATTCAACAAGTTAAAGCTCTGATTGAACAAGGGGAAATAGGCGAGATAAAAATGTTGACTGCGGATTTTAGCTATGTTGTTAACGGTAATAGCAGTAGCCACTTTCATACTTTAGAGCAGGGTGGAGGAGTATTGCTCGATCGCGGTATCTATGGACTTTCTTTGGCTTATTCCCTTTTAGGGGAGCCATCAAAAATTTTAACTCAAGCCAACCTAAGTGAGAATGGAGTAGATGAACAATCTTCGATGCTACTTAATTATTCATCAGGGGCATTAGCTGTGTTAGCGCAATCTTTATGTAGCCAGAGTTCTAATCAAGCCATGATTATGGGAACTAAGGGCAAAATTACGATTGATGAGCTATTTATTATGCCTGAAAAAATCTTATTAACTAAGTTTCCAGAAGCAGCAGCTAACGCCTTTCCTTCTCCCCTAGTACCCCTGAGTGCTAAACAAAAAATAGTGGCAAAAGTGAAACAAAATTCTTTAGTCAGACGGTTATATATTGCCCTTTCCAGTTTACTCAAATCAGAAATGGTGACAGTTAAACCCTTAGCAGGTAATGGCTATAACTACGAGGCATCAGAAGTAGTTAGGTGTCTACAAAATGGTCAGCTAGAAAGCAAGATCATGCCCTTAGATGAAACGCTAAAAATCATGGAGGCGATGGATCAAATCCGCAGCCAGTGGCATTAATAGTTGACGCTTGATTGAGGAATATAACCAGGGGGTAAAAGCTTTGAGCTAGTTTTGTTCTCCTTAAGGCGATCGCTGACTTATGATGTTGAGTTTTAATATGATTAGATATCAAAAACGAGATATCCTAGCATAGAGAAAACAAGCCAATTTAAAATCAATTTACATAGAGTAGCGGTGCTAGACCTCAAACTGATCAGAAACAACCCCGAACAAGTTCAAGAATTGATTAATCGTCGTCACGGTAATTATGATATTCAGCCTATCATCGAACTAGACCGCACTTCTCGGGAACTCGAAACTAACCGCAGTCAACTCAGTGCCAGGGGTAATGAGATTGGTAAACTAATTGGTCAGAAAATTGGTAGCGGGAGCGATCCTCAAGGGACAGAAATTATTCAGCTAAAAACAGAAGGAAATGAGATTAAAACTAAACTTAGTGCTCTAGAGCCTCAAGAAAAAGAGCTAAAGACAAAGATAGAGTCTCTGTTGCTAGAATTACCTAATTTGCCTGACGAATCTACTCCTATCGGAAAGAATGAAGATGATAATGTTGAGCTAAAACGCTGGGGTGATGAATACATAACAGAGGGAAGAAATGTTTTACCTCACTGGGAGGTCGGCGAAAAACTGGGCATCTTAGACTTTAAACGAGCTGTGAAAGTCGCCCAAAGTCGCTTTGTCAATTTGGTGGGTGCTGGGGCAGCATTAGAAAGAGCTTTAATTAGCTTTATGCTAGATACTCAAATTAAAGCTGGCTATCTTGAGGTGATGCCTCCTGTGCTAGTAAACAGTGATTCTCTAAGGGGTACTAGTCAATTACCTAAATTTGCTGAAGATAGCTTTCAGTGTAGCAATGATGATCTGTGGTTAACTCCTACTGCTGAGGTACCTGTAACGAACCTGTACCGTGATGAAATTATCGAAGCTACAGAATTACCGATTCGTCACTGTGCTTACACTCCCTGTTTTCGCAGGGAAGCAGGCAGCGCAGGTAGAGATACCAGAGGTTTAATTCGACTGCACCAGTTTAATAAGGTAGAGCTAGTCAAAATAGTCGCACCTGAAACTTCCGATGCCCAACACCAAACTTTGGTCAAAAACGCTGAAGCAATTTTACAGGCTTTGAAACTGCCTTATCGTATCCTGGAACTATGTACAGGAGACATCGGCTTCGGGGCAGCAAAATGCTATGACCTAGAAGTCTGGTTACCTGCTGCGGGTATGTATCGCGAAATCTCTAGCTGTTCTAACTTTAAAGACTTTCAGGCTCGTCGGGCAAATATTCGCTTTAAACAAGCAGGCAAAAAAGGAACCCAGTATGTACATACTTTAAACGGTTCGGGACTAGCGATCGGAAGAACAATGGCAGCAATTCTGGAAAATTATCAGCAAAGCGACGGCACTATTAAAGTTCCTGAGGTCTTGCAATCCTATTTAAAACGAGAAGTTTTATAGTCTTTTTTCTTTAAATTTTAGAATTATCTAGCGTCAAGTCTAATGTTTACGATCACTTGGCTAGCAATGCTCTAGTAGTGCTGACAAGCAAAGAAAGTTTTTGGCAGCTTAAGAAATAGAGATAGACAATATAATTCTAATGAAACAGAATTTCTCATCGGCTTCTTTCCCAAATCTTGAGACAGAAAGGCTTTGGCTTCGTCAAACGACTGAGGAAGATACAGAAGATGTATTTGCCATATTTTCTAATCCAAATGTGACCCAGTTTCATGATCTTGATACCTTTACCCGTCTCGATGAGGCAAGAGAAGTTATCAAGCGACGGGCAAAAAGATTTGAAAATAGACAAGGGATGCGTTGGGGAATTGTTCGTAAATCAAACAACGCTCTGATTGGTTCTTGTGGGTTTACCTGGGATAGAGAAGCTAATGCTGCTGAGGTTGGCTATGAGCTTGCAAGCCAGTTTTGGAGACAAGGAATTATGAGCGAAGCTTTGTGTGCCATTCTTAGGTATGGGTTTGAAAAGAGGGAACTAAAATTTGTTGTTGCAGAAATCATGTTAGGAAATATAGCTTCTAGGAGGCTTTTGGAAAAATTAGGCTTTCAGAGTCATGCAATACTTAAGGAGCGTGGTTTTTGGAAAGGGAAATACCATGATTTGGAACAGTTTATCTTGACAAGAAATGTCTTTACAGCTATGTAACAAATATGTTGGGTAAAATTAAATTTTCAATTAGTGAAAGCTTTATTGAATGAATCTGAATTAATGAAAATATCACATACTGCTTAGGAAGAAAAGAATACACCAAATAAAATAAGCGATCGCAAAATATTTCAATCCCCATAACTAGATTCGAAAACGTTATGTAAAAATTGTACTTTTTGTGCGAAATGCGATCGCTTAATCCTCTCAAATAATTTATCAACTGAAACACCAACAATAGTATCCAATACTCAATTACAATTAACCAAAGGTTTTCCCATTCCACCCCCACATCTGCCCTTTGGCATCAGCAAATTCAATATAAATGCGGTTAGCAGGAACATCTAACTTATCGCTAATTTGTCTACAAAAATCTTGGCTCATGGCTTTAGTTTGAGCTGAACTCATGTTACCGACACTTTTAATCTCCACATAGCAGACAGGATCGAAAGTACCAGCAAAGGTCATCGGTATATCAGCTTCAAAAGCAGTCATTACATAAGATTCCGACTTACCCAAATGTTGAGCTAGATTAGCCGACAAATTTGTCAGCAAGCTCTTTACCATTGCTGATTCTGGTTGAGGAACAGAAGACTGAATTTTTATTAAAGGCATAATTATTTTTTAATTTTATTCCTAGATTTTGATCCCACCATATCTATTAATATATGGTGTTGCAGCATAAATAAATCTCTTTGCCCTCAATTTCTTGCCCATAATTATTATTTGGTTTTAAACTATGACAACCCTCAATACGATTAATTGGCAAAAGCTTCAGAATGGTTCTGATATTCGTGGAGTGGCTCTCGAAGGTGTCCCTGGTGAGTCAGTCAACCTGACTCCTGACATCGTGAAAACTTTAGGTAATGCCTTTGTTCAGTGGCTTACTCAGAAGACAAGTAAATCCACTACGGAATTAACTATTGCTATTGGCAGAGATAGTCGTATTTCAGGAGAAACCCTCAGCCAGTCAGTTATTGAGGGGATTGCGATCGCAGGATGTTCAGTCTATGACTTTAATATTGCCTCCACTCCTGCAATGTTTATGAGTACTGTCACCGAAGGCTTCAAGTGCGATGGGGCAATCATGCTTACCGCCAGTCATTTACCCTTCAACCGTAATGGATTGAAGTTTTTTACTCCTCAGGGTGGTTTAGGAAAGCCAGACATTACTGAAATTTTAAAGATTGCTGCTGCTGAAAATTTGCTCTCTAGCTCAAATCTAGGCAAAATTACCGAGCAAGACTTTATTTCTATTTATGCCACAAGACTAGTCGATACCATTCGCCAGGGAGTAAACCATCCTGATAATTTCGCTCAACCACTTACAGGTCTAAAAATAGTTGTCGATGCCGGCAATGGCGCGGGAGGTTTTTATGTAGATCGAGTTCTCAAACCTTTAGGTGCTGATACTACAGGCAGTCAATTTCTCAATCCTGATGGCATGTTCCCCAACCATATTCCTAATCCTGAAAATAAGGAGGCGATGGAGTCGATTTGCCAGGCTGTGGTTAATAATCGAGCTGATTTTGGCATTATTTTTGATACGGATGTCGATCGCGTGGCTGCGGTGGATCATCAAGGTAATGAACTTAATCGTAACCGTATGATTGCCTTGATCTCAGCGATAATATTGCAGGAACATCCAGGCTCTACTATAGTTACTGATTCTATTACTTCCGATGGTTTAACTCAGTTTATTGAACAAAAAGAAGGCAAGCATCATCGCTTTAAACGAGGCTATAAAAATGTAATTAATGAATCAATCCGTTTGAATAGTTTGGGAGTGGAATCCTGGTTGGCGATCGAAACTTCAGGACATGGGGCAATGAAGGAAAACTATTTCCTAGATGATGGGGCATATCTAGCAACTAAACTGTTAGTTGAAGTAGCCAAAGCCAAACTGCAAGGACAGCTTTTGACGGATTTAATTGTCGATTTACAAGAACCTGCAGCAAGTGAAGAATTTCGACTAGCAATCACAACTGAAGATTTTCAAGCCTATGGAAATCATGTTATTGAGCAACTACAACAGTTCGCTAAGTCGCAACAGGATTGGATAGTCATAGCAGATAACTATGAAGGGGTGAGAATTTCTTGCCCATCAGACTCCGAAGCAGGTTGGTTTTTACTCCGTTTGTCGCTTCACGACCCTGTTATTCCTCTCAATATCGAGTCTAATAATGCTCAAGGAGTAGCTAAAGTTGCTACTCGATTACTAGCATTTTTTCAACAATTTGATAGTTTGGATTTGTCATCACTAGAAAATTATATTTAATCTCAATTATTTGTAATAAAATAGAGAATTTGCTTACAGATATTTTCTTAAATCCACCCCCAATAACTGCCAAGTATAATACCAATGCCAACTCCTAATAAAGCACTTAATAGAGTTGGCAGAAAACTCCAATCAGTGCTTTTATGATGTTGAGAGATAGTTTGATATTTGTTAGTAGTAATCATGATCAATAAGTATATTTATTAAAAGTTAAATACATCTTATTTATCTCTCTAACAACGACGCTGTGATCTAATAACCACCTCTGATCTATTTCTTCAACTTTGTCGTATTCTCCACTAAGCTTTGTGCAAAAGCATCAAATCTTTGAGCTAGTTTTTCGTCCTTGAGCTTACCCTCTTGATCGAAAGCCTGCCATGCTTGCCCAACGGCAATCTGTTCAGGAATTACCCAGCCATGTACCCAGCGGACGATAATTCTAAGATTGTTTAGGGCATTACTGTTGCTTTGCCCCCCTAAAACACTGATTAATCCTGTAACTTTATCTGACAAGTGCTCAAAACTCATTAAATCTAAAGCATTTTTGAGAACTCCACTCACACTACCGTGATATTCTGGAGTGGCTAAGATCAAACCATCCGCCGCTTTTACTTTCTCTCGTAATATATCAACATCTGGATAGTCTGGATATTCGCTGCCACCATGACAAAAAGGCAACGTCATTTCTCGAAGATCTATTATTTCTGTTGCTGCCCCTAATGCCTCAACTCGTCTAATTGCCTGCTGTAAGGCGATCACACTATAGGAATCTGGACGTAAACTTCCTGTAATACCAACTATTTTAATCATCTATCTTTTTATCAAGTAACTCATACTCGTTATGACTATGTATAAGTTAGCAAATTTTTTAGATGATTGCCAGATTAGATCAATTATCTCTTTCCCTTTTGCCTACCCTCGTAGATCGACGAAGGCTTTCCTAAAGGGCAAGGGTACAATGTCCTTTAGGATACCGCTCTGCATCTAGCCGCATGTAGTGTGTAACATCAGCTACCAAGTAACTTGCGATCGCTCCAAAGCAATTTGCCCATAAATAGCGACAGTTTGTTTAGCAAGGTCGTCCCAACTAAACCTTTCGGCGATGGATTGATAAGCGTTCTCAACTAATTCTTGGGAATGAAGGGGGTTTTGCAGCACTTCTAAAACTCCCCAGGTCAAAGAGTCGGGGTCGTTGGCACGTGTGACAATACCAGTATGATTATGTTGTACCACTTCAGGAAGCCCTCCTGTGTCAGAAACAACTACAGGAACCCGAGCGGCAAAGCTCTCCAAAGCCACAATTCCAAAGGGTTCGTATAAGCTAGGAAAAACGGCGCAGTCGGCAATAGTTTGAAATTTGTCTAAATCAGCATCAGACATGAAGCCTGTAAAATAGCACTGTTCCCATATTCCTAAGCTTTTAGCTTGATGTTTGAGACAGCTAGTATCGCCCCCGCCAATAATAATAAATTTGACACTTCCGCCCATCGCATTAATAATTTTGGGCGCAGCATTCAGTAAGACAGAAATCCCTTTTTCATAGGTCATACGCCCTACATAGTAGATAATCCTTTCCTTATCGTTGGCAAAGCGACGACGAAATTTAACGTGATCGAATTGGCTGCTATGATGCTTCTTTTCAGGGCGAATACCATTAAAAACCACATCAATTTTATCAACAGGAGACTGAAATACTCTCTGGATTTCCTGACGCATATACTGACTACAGACTATGATGCGCCAGGCTTCATGGGCTAAGAGCTTTTCTTTCCCATTGATATATTGCTGTCTTATATTATGGATGCCATTATATCGTCCATATTCCGTGGCATGAATAGTAGCGACAATAGGTAGTCGGAAAGCGTGCTTTAGAGCGATCGCCGCATCTCCAACCAACCAGTCGTGGGCGTGAATCAATTCAAAGTCACCATGTTTTTCTAGTAACTGTCCCCCTAAACTACCCATGCTATCGTTCATGTTAGCAATCCAATGAAAAAAATCGTTGCCACGGGCAACAGGACAACGATAGAGGTGGATTCCCTCAACTATTTCGTACTTCGGTGCTGAGCCAAATTCGATTGTGAGTAGATGAACTTCGTGTCCCAGTCTTATGACTTCTGGATACAATTCCGCTACGTGACGTGCAATTCCTCCAACAATACGAGGAGGAAACTCCCAGGCTAGTGCTAAAATCTTCATCTTTTTGATTCCTCACTTGATCGCATTGTGGATAGCTCTGACTCTGCCTGATTTATAATGTTATGTCTTGTTTTACAGTTTATTTTAGACTTCTGTTCAATATGGCTAAATTATTTGACTGTAATCCAAAATTCTTAAACCAGTTAAATTAGCATGGTCAATAAATTAACATGTTCAGCACCAAATTGTTTTTTATCAGCCTTAAAATTCAAGTAAGAATTGCTCCATTCCCCAAAGCAGCGAATAGGTTTATTCGTTGAGGTAAAACTTTCATCAAATATTGACCTAGATCAACATTTGCTCACAAAACTTGGGGATAAAAATAGTTCTCCCTAATGTAATACCCCACTTTTAGGTAACAGTTATTCCTGATGAGCCTTTTTCAAACCAGCAATTTTTGTTTTTAGCTCTTGCTCCATACTAGTCAAATTTGATTGAGCGATCGTCTGTTGCTCTCCTGATGCTAACCATTTTAAATTTACGGTCTTGTTGGCTGCTTCGGCATCACCTAAAATCAGACAGGCAGCTGCACCACTGCGATCGGCTCGTTTAAATTGTTTACCAAAGGCACTGCCACTAAGATCGAGTTCGATGCTTAAACCTAAACTCCGCAACTTCTGGGCTAATAATAAACTTTGCGCTTCCGCCGCTTCACCACGAGATACTAGATAAAGGTCGGGAACATTCACGGGACAAGAGTTAAGCTGTTGTAACAACAAAACTAATCTCTCCATGCCAATTGCCCAGCCGACTGCTTGAGTTTCAGGACCTCCTAATTCTTGCACCAAGCCATCATAACGTCCGCCACCACAGACAGTTGCTTGTGCCCCTAAGTCATCAGACTTGATTTCAAAAGCAGTATGGGTATAGTAATCTAAACCTCTAACTAAACAGTGATTAATTTGATATTTAATATTTAAATCAGTAAGTAGCTGTAATACCGTATCGAAGTGTTTTTTTGACTCTCTGCTCAGATGTTCGGTAATTTTAGGCGCATTTCGCGCTATTTCCTGAGTCTTCGGATCTTTACTATCTAAGATGCGTAAGGGATTACGGGTCAAACGCTCTTGACTATCTGCGTCCAAGTCCTTTTTATAGGGTTCGAGATAGCTTACTAAAGCGGCTCGATATTGCTGGCGATCTTCGCCATTGCCCACCGAATTAATATCTAGCTCCAGATTTTGCAAACCCAAACTTTGTAGAATATTAGTTGCCAAAGCAATCACTTCTGCATCAGCGCGAGGAGCATCGCAACCTAGTAATTCCAACCCAACTTGGTGAAATTGACGCTGACGACCGGCTTGGGGACGCTCATAGCGAAACATCGGTCCTGCGTACCAAAGACGCTGTACTCCCCCCTGAGCATGAAGCTTATTTTGAATATAGGCTCTTACAACACCCGCCGTCCCCTCTGGTCTGAGGGTAATAGACTTATCACCACCTCTGCTACTAAAGGTATACATTTCTTTTCCTACTACATCCGTAGCTTCGCCGATGCCACGTTCAAATAACGCTGTCTGTTCAAAAATCGGCGCTCGGATTTCCTGATATACTGCCCGAGTTAATATCTCTCTCACGGTTGCTTCAATTAACTGCCAGTAACCAACTTCCTCTGGCAAAATATCTCTGGTTCCTCTTAATGCTTGAATCATTTATTGCTCGATCAAAACCCTAATTTATTTGTTTTGGTGGGCTTTTAACCCTGAAACATTAGCTTTTTGTTTGTTCAACTTGACCATAACAGTAAACAATACGAAGGTTAACTATTACAAATCTAAATTTCTGAATTATCTCTACCTGAATTTCCAGTCAGCAAGCTAATACTCTGATTAAACAAAGCTCAGTGATACTGCTGTAACTGCATTTAGTTCCATAATATCGACAATACCCAAGAAAAAATCTGCTTGGTCTGGAACTTCTCGATCATAGTAGGCTCGACTACAAAGTGGTTTTGAGAGAGCAGACTAAAGCTCAAATTCAGCCAAAAAATCATCAATTGAAGTAAATCCAAAGTTACCTACGGCATATTCATGACCTACTTCCTCAAATTCTTGTCTTAATTCGCTATTGTGTTGCTGGAGTAGACGTTTTTGAATAATATCGATCAGCATTGCTTGGTCTTCGAGAGATAAGGCCTCAACGGCTGAGATCGCCGACTTGAAACTTGATTTGTCACCAATACTTTCTATACTCACTATTTTTAACCTTTCACTTAATTTAACTAGTGTCTTGATAGCGTAATAAAATATCTTCTAGATGAGACCGCAAATTCCTACTGCCGTATTATCACCGAGAAATTCTCAGTGATTATTGCTTATAATCTCATCAAAAAAAACTTACTGGCTAAATCGTCAATTGTCTTCTGTGGACTTAAGTGAAATCGCACTGCAATATTCACTTCCAAAAGGTTTTAACACAAAAAGTTTAATTGGTTTTTTTATTCGGCGATCGCCTAAAAATTACTCTCTCCTCTCAACCTTTGTGCAATAATCAAGTAACATGTTTGACTTTCAAAACAGTACTAATGCCAACCTTTAGATAGTCAATAAGTCCTTAGATAAAGTTTTAATCAAGAAATTATAGCGATCTTCTTGAGTGATATGCTATGAAGCAGGTTGAATTTTTACTATCTTGCAAGAGTTATGAGACAAACCTTAGATTGAGAACGATTTTTAGCTATTAGAAGCTTTAATATCAGGATATATTCTAAAATTCAAGATTTTTCGTGCTTTTTATGAATCTAACAGTTTTTATATCTCTATGTCTGGGAATAGCTTCAATATAAATTCCCAATTAGGGAGAAGTTTGAGACTCAATTGTCAGCAGTAACAATCTGACAACAGGATATTGTTCGTCGCTATTGTCAAAATTTCTTCTAACACAAATAACAATCATCAAAGATAATGCTATTATTTTTTCAAATAATTTATTTTATCAACCGCTGTTAGGAGAAACTTGATTCAATCTTTAAATATATAAACAAGATTTATAGTTAAAATTGACTAGTGTCTCCTTAATTTTCTATTTTTTCTATCTCTTGGATAGTTTTCCATCCTGGTAGCCAAATAGAATCATCCTTAAGTTGAGATGCATTTAGCCAAAAGCGAGTTTGAGGATCGCAGGATGCCACCATTTCTGCGAAAACCCATTTCCCCTGACTTTTGCGATTTACTACTTGGAAATGTCTCCATCCCCAGTTTTTTTGTATTGACGTCCATTTAGAACCAACTAAATAGGGAAACTTTTGTTTTCGCTTTTTCGACATTTTAACCACAAGAGATAATAATGTTAGTCTAGTCGCAATAATCTACTCTTTTTTCATTGTGATATTTTTATGAAATCTAAATCTGTTTTGTATAAATTATTTTTAGACCGAGTTAATAGTTATAGCGTGTTTGTTTTAGGTTTTGGTTTAGCACTTATCGCTACTCCAGCAATTGCCCAAGATAATACTATTGAACTGCAAGATGCAAAACCAGGACAAACTTCAACGGAACAGTCCGAGTTTAACTATAGAGATTTACCCCCTCTAGAAGACCAGGAATTTCCCAGTTCCAATCCTAATCAACCGATTTCTCCACTTCCTCCAGCTGATCCAGAATTTGCTACAAGCGAGACAGATTACACCTTAGGCGCTGGAGATAAAATTAACCTTGATATCTTCCAGGTTGAGGAGTATAGCGGAGAGTACCCCGTGCTGGTAGATGGCACAATCAGTCTCCCCTTAGTTGGGAGAGTAGATGTTAGTGGTCTGAGCCTGAAGGAAACATCTGAGGTGGTTTCTAAAGAATATGCAACCTATCTGAAAAGACCCATTATTACCGTCGGGTTGATTTCCCCTCGTCCTCTGAGAATTGGTGTTGCGGGAGAAGTTGATAATCCTGGGGCGTATGAAGTTGCTCTTACTCCTGAAAGCCCTCAGTTTCCTACAGTTACCGATATGTTGGAGCAAGCAGGGGGGATCACGACCATTGCAGATGTACGTAATGTAAGAGTTTCTAGGCAAAGTGGCGGAAAAGAAGTTCTATACAATGCTAACCTTTGGGATCTGTTGACAAAGAACCAAATTCGGCAAGATATTTCTCTTCGAGATGGAGACACAATTTTTGTCCCGACGACTGATGAAATTAATACCACTGAACTAGACAAATTAGCTCAAGCTAGCTTTGGACTTCAGTCAGACAAACCAATCAAAATTGCAGTTGTCGGAGAGGTGTATCGCCCAGGCTCCCATTTCATTCAACCCGAACTACTAAGTCGTGATACTAACAATGGGGCCAATCAAGGTAAGCAAGAATCGATTCCACCCCGACTTTCTCAGGCGATCAATGCAGCTAATGGGATCAAGCCTTTAGCAAATATCGAAGAGGTACAGGTTAAGCGAACTTCTTGGGATGGGGAAGAAAAGCTGATTGCAGTTAACCTTTGGGAAGTAATTCAATCTGGTGACACAAGTCAAGATATTATCCTCCAAGAAGGAGATAGAGTTATTATTCCTGAGGCAACTGCTATTAGCAAGGATAGAAGTCAAAGAATGGCTGAGGGTACCTTTTCTCCAGAAACAATTACTGTCAATGTCGTCGGGGAAGTCGTTACACCTGGTCCAGTTGAAGTCAGACCCAACACTCCTCTGAACCAAGCAATTTTGGCGGCTGGTGGATTTGACACTCAGCGTGCTAACAAAAATGAGGTAGAGCTGGTCAGCCTTAAACCGAATGGAACAGTAGATAAACGCAAGATTAAAGTGGATTTAGGGGCTGAAGTTAATGAAGAAACCAATCCAGTATTAGGTCAAAACGATGTAGTCGTTGTTGGGCGTTCTGGTACAACTTCGGCTACTGACGCTCTTGGTTCAGTGACTGGTCCTCTTGGTGGAGCCTTTGGCTTTTTGAACTTTCTCTTCTAAAAGCTTCATTTGTTAAGAGATTAGCCCATTGCTCTGCTGTATTTTGCAGTGGCAATGGGTTATTATGCGACTAATTTAAAATAATCCGTGTTGTGAGGATTGCTAAAATAATGCCCGATAGAAGCTCAGATCGTTCTACTTATCTTCCCTTAAAAAACGGCAACGGCAATGGACTTGAGCGCAGAAATGGAAACGGCACCTATACATATTCCTTACCTGCAGTTAATTCATCAGTAGATACCGAAGGGGATAGTATCGATCTACGTCAGTTGACAAGTGTTGTTAAGCACCGTCTACGTTTAATTGGTGCCATAGTCGCTGGTGTAACAGCTGTTACCGCAATCATTACCTTCAACCAAGAAGCAAAATATAAAGGCAGTTTCAAACTTCTGGTGGAGCCAGTAGCCGAAGAAGAAGAAGAACCTCTTTCTGTATTACAACAAGACTTTGGCGGTTTAGATTATGAGACTCAAATTGAAGTTTTACGCAGTCCTCGTGTTTTAAACCCAATCATCAAGAATCTAGCTGCTAAATACTCTGAAATAGAATATGGCGAGCTAATCAAACTAAGAAAATCTCCTTTAAAAATCGAGCAGCTAGACGAAACTAAAATTTTAGAAGTATCCTATATTGATGCTGATCCAGATAAAATTCAGTTTGTTTTAGATAATCTAGTAGATGCTTACCTGCGCTACTCATTAGAAGAAAGACGAGTTGAAGTAAAACAGGGAATTGATTTTGTTGAAAGTCAGTTACCAGAAGTAAGAGCTAGAGTTGATGATCTTCAAGGTAAAGTTCAAAAATTTCGCCAGAAATATAATCTTTTAGATCCTGAAAAGCAGGCAGAAATATTAGCTCAACAGCAGGTTGATTTTGAGCAAAAATACTTTGAGACCCAGGCTCAATTAAAAGAAACTAGATCCTTATATAGTCTACTTGAACAGCAGTTGGATCTTCAACCACAGCAGGCTTTAGCCGCTAGCTACTTGAGTGAATCTCCTCGATATCAAAATCTGTTAAATGAGCTTCAGCAAATAGAAGTAGAGCTAGCGCAAGAATCTGCTCGTTTTTCAGCCCAAAATCCTGTTGTCAAAACCTTAGAGGATAAAAAAACTCATTTACTAGAACTGTTACAGCAAGAAGCCAGTGGGGTTTTAGGTCAGAATTTGGCGAACACTGTCGAAAGCACACCTAATTTAACCTCTCCCAGTACCCTGCGTCTAGAGCTTAACCAAAAGTTCATTGAAGCTGCTAATGAAATTGAGATACTTGAGCTTAGAGAACAGGTTTTACAAGTTGCGATCGCTGAATTGGATGATTTGACTAGGCAGATGCCTGTAATCGCTCGCCAATATACTGACTTAAATCGGCAGCTTACCGTTGCCACCGAAAGTTTAACTCGATTTTTAACTGCACAAGAAGAACTTCAGTTAAAAGGGGCACAACAAGCGTTACCTTGGCAGACAATTTCTCAACCCAACGTGTTGGAAGATCCAATCTCACCCAATCCTCCTCGAAATATTGCTTTAGGATTCATTTCTGGATTGCTATTGGGCTTTGCTGCTGCGCTTTTAGCAGAGCGTCTCGATCCAGTATTCCATTCATCGGAAGAATTGAAGGAGCATATTAATCTCCCTATCTTGGGTTTAATCCCTGTGCAAAAAGACCTCAAACCTCTGGATGAAATAGAAGCTGTACCGAAGAAAGAAAAAGTAACTCTTCCTCAACTGCAAATCGGTAATACCAAACTCAACTTAAATCGTCCTTTAAAATCACCTGATAAACCCTCTGTAGATAGCAAACAGAATTGGTATGGGGCATCCCCATTTTTAGAGTCTTTTCGGTCTCTAAACACAAATATCAAACTATTAGGTTCTGATACTTCAATCCGCTCATTTGTCATCAGCTCCTCTATTCCCTCAGAGGGTAAGTCTACCGTCTCATGCCACTTGGCACAGGCTGCTGCTGCTATGGAACAGAGAGTGCTGCTTATCGATGCTGATTTACGCCGTCCTCAAGTTCATCGCTGGATTGGGATTGAGAATAAGGAAGGTTTGAGCAATGTTCTAGCAACTGGTTTAGATGTTGAAGAGGCGATTGTTAAGGTACCTCAATGGGAAAATTTATCTGTGATTACAGCGGGAGATATTCCTCCTGACCCAACTCGACTACTTTCTTCTCAAAAAATGTATGCCTTGATGGATCGTCTTAGAAGTAGTCGTAAGTACGATTTAATTATCTATGACACCCCCCCGATACTAGGCTTTGCTGATGGCAGAATTCTATCAAATCGTACTGATGGGGTAGTACTTGTTGTCAGAATTGGTAAGACTGATCGCTCTCTCCTTAAGCAGAACATCGAAAACATTCAGATGTCGAATGTCCCAGTTTTAGGGGTGGTTGCTAACCAAGTGAATCGCACGACCAGTTCCTATCACTATTACAATCACTATTATGCTGAACGTAAATAATTAAAAATTGAATAAATGATTTTAGGCAAAATAGCGAGTAAATTTCAGTTACCAGTTTTAACATAGGTAGAAAAGAAGAATGACTTACCTTTGACTCTTACTCTCAGATCGATGAGTGCGTAATATTAGTTAATAATTAGTTACTAATAGCAATTAGTTCCAATAGTCATCCAGTTAGGAAAGTTTAAAAGATTGAAATAAAATTGGTCTCCTAATCACATAGATCTTGCTATGTATTTTAAGATATTAATATAATCTCCTTAAAATATTTAATATAGTGAATTTGCCAGTTATTCCCTCGACATTTTTTTTGACCCTATTGATGATGATTGGGTTATTCTTTTTCATTCGTGCCTCTGTAAAAGACCGTACTAAGCAAATTCGGCTTGTGCCAGCTGAATCAGAAGATGTTTTGATCAAAAAATTGCAGGATTATTTTGAATCACGAGCCTATCAACTTGTTTCCATAGATACCAATAATAAACAAGTTTCCTTTACTGGATTTGTACAGCCTAGTATATTCTTAGCCATACTACTGAGCCTTCTAGCAGTGGTAGGTTTATCTTGTCTAGTATTAGTTCTGTTCCTACTATTTCCTAATGTTAATTATTTATTTTGGTTACTTATCTTAGCGGCTCCTTTAGCAGGGATTTTCTATTGGAAAAAAGCTGGGCGGTGGGAAAAAATATTACTTCAAGTTGTACCTCAAATCGACAGTCCCAATTTAGTCTCTATAACTGCTCATAGAGATGAGTTAATCCAGCTTCAGGAAAACTTATCAGTGCAAACAGTAGACTAGATTTATCGGTATTCATTGGAACTATCCTAGAGAATTGATTTAATCGCATAGCAAAGGGAGATGAACAAATCGTTAAATTATTCATCTCCCTTGAGTAGACCGAACTAAACCGTCTCGTGTAATATTCTAGTGAGTTGAAACTGTGGCAACAGCTTTTTCGCCATCCCACTCTTGAAGGTCGATTGATTGCAAACTAGGGAAAAGAAAATGGTTCTCTTCAACATACTGAGCTCCAAACAAGCCTTTTTCAGCCCAAAAATAACGATCAGTGGTGTGTTCGTTTCGCTTGACTACCAAAACTGCTGGGGGTTCAATCCCGAGGGAGGCTATATGGTTGCGAGCGGCAGTGACTGGTTTGTCTTCACCACTTTCGATATGATGCTGAGGAACAAGCTCTAATATTTTACGACCTTCTTGACGACGACGACTTTTGCGTTTGCGTTTCCTTGCCAACCCCTTAACCTCCTAAAATTTACCTGTTGTAATAATGTGTCATTAGTTACTAATTACACAATTATTGTATCGTAATGAACAAAAAAAATCAAGGGTTTACTGAGGTAATTACTGAAAGAAAATTCGTTTGTTAGATAGGATATAAATCAATATAAGGTGTTTAATGTTTTATGATTAAATGATACTAAAAAATAATTGCCCAAAAAATATAAGATGTAGATTAAGTTGAAAGTCTATTTTATAGCTGCTGTATATCCTTGGAGAAATATATGTCCGTGGAGCATTAATGTCGAATAATCATATTTCTAGTAATGAATTTGCTACTTTATGTCAGTCTCAAATAGCTTTGTTATCTCAAAGTTTGGGGGCGATTTGGAGTGTTGTCTATTTGACAGAAGAAGTAAGCGAAGATGGGCAATCTCAACTATTTCCTTTCGCAATTTATCCGCAAGCTCAAGCCCATAAGTTTTTCGAGCTACCAGCAATTCAACTCTCCAAAATATTGCAGGCATTGCAGTCCCATTCAATAGCACAATTGTTACCTGATAATTTGACCAGTAATAGTCAGAGCAATTCAACCGATAGCTGGAAGACAAAATCAGCTGAGACCAAGCAGCTTATACTGCCATTGATCCATCAGGAAACATTAATTGGGTTATTGGTAACTGGTCGAGAAGAAAGAGAATGGCAACCAAATGAACTGGAACAAGTGGAAGAGATAGCTAGAACAATAGCTATTGCCCGTTTCATTGAATTTCAGTATCATTGGGCACAAGATGAATTGGTCATGGAGCAAAATCTGAGGAGAATTGAACATGACCGTCTTGATAATCTTTTACATCAACTTCGTAATCCTCTAACTGCGTTACAAACCTTTGGTAAATTGTTGCTGAAGAGAATGTTAGCCGATGACCCCAATAGCAAATTAGCTCAAAGCATGATGACCCAAAGCGATCGCTTTGGCGCATTACTAAAACAGTTTGAAGCGGAAGCCACAAAATTACCAATCGTTAATCCCCAAGTGTCACCAGCGACTAATTCTGTTCCACTTTTAGAAACTAGAGAGCATGGGGTCGATCAAAGTAGTTTCTTATTGCCCAGTTCTCCGAGTGAGTTTGATGCAGTCGATCTCTCCCGAATTCTAGATTCTCTGTTAACTACTGCTCAGGCGATCGCCACTGAAAGAAAGATTCAGCTCATCAATCATTTGCCACCCACAATACCAGAAGTTAAGGCTGATTTAGCAGCCGTTCGGGAAACTCTGAACAATTTAATCGACAATGCCCTAAAATATACCTCTGCTGGTGATGTCGTTCAGCTTGACTTGGTAACAACCGAAAATCGGGCAATGTTGGGAATTGCGATTCAAGATACGGGATGTGGAATTCCTCTTCAAGATCAAAAGCAGATTTTTAAACGGCATTTTCGAGGAGTACAAGCTCAAGGAAATATTCCAGGTACAGGTTTAGGTTTGGCGATCGCTCAGGAGTTAATAACTAAAATGCAGGGAAAAATTGAACTCATTAGTCCGAATGATTTAGCTGGGAATAATCCTGGGACAACCTTCATTGTTTGGCTTCCAGTTTCTAGGGACAATTAGTCGATTTCTCCCCTCTATTTAGGCAAATAGCTTCCTGACTGCTGCTCAAGAATTAATAAATTAAAGTTTTTTTGATGCGAAAGTTATACTTTTTATTGCCAGGAACAACTGGAAAGTTTAGTGGCGGTGGTTTATGGGCTGAATTAAATACCTATCAATTGGCACAGAAGATCTGCCAGGCAGAATTGGTCACCTATCGGCAGAGAGAATCCCAACATGTTTTTTTAGCTGACATCTTACCTGAAATCGCTCCAGAAACAGCAATATTCTTGATTGGATGGGGCTTTGATGTTCCTAAGATTATTGGTCAGCTGCAGGGTCAAAATGTAATTTATCATGCCCACAGTAGTGAATATGGTTTTACGCTACCACCACAAGTCCCGATCATAGCCGTTAGTCGTAATACTATGGGCTATTGGGGAGAAAAAGCAGCCAATAGCTTGATTTACTATTTACCAAACCAGATTAGTCCAGAATTTCGTAACCTAGAGCAACCTCGGGATATTGACATTTTGGTACAAACTCGGAAATCTTCTCGCTATCTTAGTCAACAGCTAATTCCCGCCTTGCAGTCTGATTATAGGGTAGAAGTTATTGATAGATACGTGAGTGATTTAGCAGGTTTATTTAATCGCAGTAAAATTTACCTGTATGACTCGGCAGAATACTGGGCAACTAGTGGCGTAACGGAAGGCTTTGGATTACCTCCACTTGAAGCCTTAGCCTGTGGCTGTCAGGTATTTTCCAGCGTGAATCATGGACTATCAGACTATTTGGACCCTGGATTTAACTGTCATAAAATTGCTAATTATTCTCTAGAATACGATTTACTCAAAATTGCTCAAGCGTTAACTAAACAGCCACAATTTTCTGAGTCTTTAGTCAGAGGATATCGTAGCGAGTGCTTGACTCCGCGCTTGAAAGTTATTTTGACTGAAATCAATCAATTTTTTGATCTGCAAGGAAGTTATGTCCCTAATATTAAAAGCTTAAACCAACAACGCATAAATCGGTTAAAAATTGCGCGGGTAATTAGTAAATTGCGGCAGAGGCTAAAAAGAAAATAGACCTTAAGAATTGCTGGGAATTTATGAGACTCCTGTGGTATGTAGAGTAAGGTTTTTATGCCCCCAGCAAGTCGCAAAATGTGTTAAAATTTAAAGATAAAATGCTACCATATTGGGCTTTATTGGCTATAAAAGAGAAAATTGCCGAGTTTATCAGCCATTAATCCAAATTATTGCATATATTTGGAGTTTTTCTAGAGTATGACCACTTCCCAGGAAAGGATTATCCCCACCGATCTCAGTAACGAAATGTCGCGCTCTTATTTGGAATATGCCATGAGCGTAATTGTCGGCAGGGCGTTGCCAGATGCTAGGGATGGTCTCAAACCAGTCCATCGTCGCATCCTGTATGCGATGTACGAACTCGGGCTTACCCCAGACCGTCCGTTTCGTAAATGCGCCCGTGTTGTAGGGGAAGTACTAGGTAAATATCATCCCCATGGCGATACCGCTGTTTACGATGCTTTGGTGAGGATGGCACAGGATTTCTCGATGAGAAGCCCTTTAATTAATGGACATGGCAACTTTGGTTCAATTGACAATGATCCGCCCGCAGCCATGCGTTATACGGAGTGTCGGTTACAGGCTCTGGCAACAGATTCTCTATTGCGAGATATTGAAGCGGAAACTGTAGATTTTGCCGATAATTTTGATGGTTCTCAGCAAGAACCTGTGGTTCTGCCTGCCAGAATTCCTCAGCTACTGTTGAACGGCTCATCGGGAATTGCGGTCGGGATGGCGACGAATATCCCCCCTCACAATTTAGGTGAGTTAATCGAAGGAGCGATCGCCATAATTCACAATCCAGAGATTGGCGATCTAGAGTTGATGCAGTATATCAAAGGACCTGATTTTCCTACAGGTGGTCAAATTATTGGTAGAGCAGGTATCAAAGAAGCATACACCACAGGAAGAGGCTCAATTACAATGCGCGGGGTGGCAGAAATTGAAACCCTACAGCAGCGGGGACGGGCAGACAAGGAAGCCATCATAATTACGCAACTGCCTTACCAAACCAATAAATCATCTTTGATTGAGAAAATTGCCGATCTGGTTAACGATAAAAGGATTGATGGTATTTCCGATATTCGAGATGAGAGTGACCGTACGGGAATGCGGGTCGTAATTGAACTCAAGCGAGATGCCTACCCTCGTGTCGTTCTCAATAACCTGTATAAGCAAACTGCGGTGCAGACCAATTTTGGGGCTAACATGTTGGCGTTAGTTAATAACGATCCTCAACTGTTAACCATTCGTCGTTTTCTGGAGGTATTTTTAGAGTTTCGTGTTGAGGCAATTACGAGAAGAACTCGTTATCAATTGCGGAAAGCCGAGGAACGAGATCACCTCTTACAGGGTTTGCTAATTGCCTTAGGCAACATTGATTCTATTATTCAGTTAATTCGTGGAGCGGCGGATACTGCCACGGCTAAAATTGAGTTGGTGGAGGGATTTGGTCTATCTCAAACCCAAGCTGATGCCATTTTGCAAATGCAGCTTCGTCGTTTGACTGCTTTAGAAGCGGAAAAAATCCAAGCGGAGCATGAGGATTTACAAACTCAGATTGCAGATCTCAACGATATTCTAGCGAGAAAAGAACGAATTGAAGGCATTATTGAGTCGGAATTGACGACTATCAAAAACGTTCATGCCACACCTCGGCGTACCGAAATTGTCCAGGGAGAAGGTGAACTATTGGACAAAGATCTGATTGCCAACGAGCAATCAGTGATCTTGCTGACGGAACAAGGATACATCAAGCGGATGCCCGTTAACACTTTTGAGGCTCAAAGTCGTGCTACGAGGGGAAAAGCTGCTGCCAAGATGAAAGAAAATGATGGCATAGAACACTTTATGACCTGCTGTGACCATGATACGGTTTTGTTTTTTAGTGATCGTGGAGTAGTTTATTCCTTCCATGCCTACCAAATTCCCGCCACTTCCCGCACTGCGAGAGGGATTCCCATTGTGCAGATGTTACCTGTATCTCAGTCGGAAAAAGTTACTTCGATGATTGCCGTAAGTGAATTTACTGAAGACGAGTATCTAGTAATGTTAACCCGCAAGGGAAATATCAAGAAAACCGCTTTATCGGCTTTTGCTAATATTCGTTCTAATGGCTTGATTGCCATCTCCCTACAGTCAGAAGACGAACTGCGTTGGGTGCGTTTAGCTACAGATGAAGACAGCGTCATTATTGGTACGCGCCAAGGAAAAGCAATTCACTTTAAAACTAATAAGCAGCAGTTACGTCCTTTAGGCAGATCTACTAAAGGTGTTAAGTCCATGAAGTTGAGAGGGGAAGATGAATTAATCAGCATGGATATTATTCCCTCCCAGATTGTTGCCACTATTGACGAAACGGGAGATAACGAGGATGAGGAGAGTGGAGAAGAGTTAGGGGAGTTAGTTGATGAAGCGGTAGATCAAGGTCCCTGGTTACTAGCTATTACCAATAATGGCTATGGAAAAAGAGTTCCGATTGCTAAATTCCGTCTGCAAAATCGTGCGGGAATGGGAGTAAGAGCGATCAAGTTTAAGTCTGAAGATGATCGCCTCGTAGCAATCGATATTGTTAATCCCGATGATGAACTGATGATTGTC
Organism: Cyanobacteria bacterium P01_G01_bin.67; assembly: GCA_039179675.1. Classification (GTDB taxonomy): domain Bacteria; phylum Cyanobacteriota; class Cyanobacteriia; order Cyanobacteriales; family Xenococcaceae; genus Waterburya. Next base: position 3,880 of record JBCDEP010000026.1, on the reverse strand, counting down.
ACTAATAGAGGTATCATGATTCGTCAGGCAGTTCAGGCAATTTCCTTGCAGTCCCGTAATGCCACTGGAGTTAGGGTACAGAGACTAGACAAAGATGATGCGATCGCCGCCGTTGCTCCTGTTCCCCCAATCGAGGCAGAAGCAGAAGAGGAATAGATCGAGCCGCAACTTTTGGCAACATTTTAATGGATCTAAAAAAAGTAGAGGGCAATACTCTCTACTTTTTTTTAGCAAAAAATATATACTAATATGATAGCTTTATTAACATAACTTCTCTTTAAGAAATTTTGGATGCTGGCTGTATTTAAACTCAATATTTTTAATACCTAAGACATTCAATTGTAAATAGATGTTAGACAGCTAATTTCTGTTAGTCAACTACTTACTAATCCAAAATACAGCAGTGAACGGCAAAGCTTTAAAAATATTGTTAGTTGAAGATAACTTAGCTGATGCTTCTTGGATCAGCCAAATATTAGAGGAATATAGTTGGCAAAAGTCTAACTTAAGACATGTAAAAAAAGTAACTGAAGCGATTGATACCTTATCTCAAGATAGCTTTGATGCGATTCTCCTAGACTTATCTCTACCAGATAGTGAAGGCATAACTAGTCTGGATATTGTTAAGCAAAAAGCCCCTCAGTTACCAATTGTAGTTTTGACTGCTACTGATGATCCTAAGGTGGCAATAAAATCTTTACGTCAAGGAGCGCAAGATTATCTGATTAAGGGAGAATTTGAAGGTAAGCTCTTGACCCGTTCGATTCAGTATGCGATTGAACGACAACGTACCAAATTTAATCTGCGACAGCAAGCATTGATGAAAAAAATGCTGGATCGAATTCGCAACTCAATCGATCTAGATGCAATTCTCCAAACTACCGCCACGGTAATTCAGCAATTTTTACAAAGCGATCAAGTATTAATTTATCAATGTGAGTCTGGGCAATCAGAGGAAACGACCGTGGTATCTCAATCGATTAATGCCGAGGTAGATCAGCGATCAATTAAACGATTTGTGGATGCGGTTAATCTGACTTCGTTACACTCAATATTATCCGAATCAACATCTGTACGCGCAGTAGAAGATACATGGAGTACATCAGTTAACGAATTAAAAGTTGTTGAACCTCAATTGATTCGCTCGTATTTAATTTTACCGATTTGGTTTGGTGAATCTTTAGATTATGTCTATGAAGATTTGACAATACCCATGGTCAAAAACACCGTCTCTCGAAATCAAGATGAAGGATTGTGGGGAATGCTGGTCGCTTATAATCTCGACCACACGAGAAAATGGCAGGCTTGGGAAATCAACTTTTTACAACGTCTTACCACCCAAGTAACGATTGCGATTCAACATTCTCAACTATGTTGTCAGTTACAAACAGCCAATCAGAAGTTGCAACAGTTGGCAATTTTGGATGGACTGACAGGAATCGCCAATCGACGTTACTTTGATTTAGTTTTAGATAAAGAATGGCAGCGGCTAGCGAGAGAACAAAAACCCTTGTCTCTAATTCTTTGTGATATTGACTATTTCAAAGCCTACAATGATTTCTATGGTCATCAACAAGGCGATCGCTGTTTGCAGAAAGTAGCTCAGATCCTTCAAAAGTCTACTCGCAGACCAGCAGATTTAGCCGCAAGATATGGTGGAGAAGAATTTGCGCTAATCTTACCCAATACTGATGCCCAAGGGGCTTTGTATCTTGCCCACAACATTGTGGAAAACTTAGCCAGCAAACAACTACCCCATATAAAGTCTAGGGTAAGTGAGTTTGTCACTTTCAGTATGGGAATTGCCTGCAAAATTCCTCATTGTCAACAACCAGCCACCACTATCATTGAAATAGCTGATCATCTCTTGTATAAAGCTAAAAAAGCGGGGCGTAATCAACTTGCTATTGCACAGGAAGAAACTTATTCTGAAGCAGTTTCCACCATCAAAGATCCTGTAATCAGTTTGGAACTATAAGTCATTGAGGCTTTGCAACTTAAAATAACCTTTTCAATAATATTTAAAAGTCTCAGAACCTAGGAATAAGACAAATAATTAATCTTTAGTGCTATCTTCCTTATTAGTTGAGTAGGTATTAGAATTATGGAGACTTAAATTAACGTTCTTTTAGATAATTGTGTCGATGGATAACAATCTTGTAGGACAAACTATTCAGGGACGTTATTACGTCGTCAAACAACTAGGAAGAGGTGGTGTGGGGGTCACGTTTTTGGCTCAAGATCAACAGTGCTTTGATAGTCTATGTGTTGTCAAGCAGTTGAAACCCAAAACCTCAAATCCGAAGGCTTTAGCTATTGCCCGAAGGTTATTTAATCGGGAAGCGGAGATTATGAATCGCTTAGGACATTGCGATCGCATCCCTCGTTTATTAGCCTATTTTGAACAGGACAACGACTTTTTTTTAGTTCAAGAGTTAATTGAAGGTCATGACTTAAGTCAAGAAATAATTGCGGGACAACCCTGGACAGAATCAAAGACAATTGCTCTGGTGGCGGAGACTCTGGAAGTATTGTTAATTGTTCAACAATATAGCGTCATACATCGAGATCTTAAGCCATCAAACTTAATGCGTCGTTCTCAAGATGACAAAATTATCCTAATTGATTTTGGCTCAGTCAAGCAAGTAAGCACCCAAATTATTGATGCAGCAGGAAAGGTTAAACAGACAGTAGCAGTTGGCACCAAGTCTTATATGCCAATGGAACAGATGATGGGTCATCCTGGATTTTATAGCGATATTTATGCCTTGGGAATAATTGCGATTCAGGCTTTGACAGGAGTCCCGCCTAAAAAACTGACAATTGACGACCAAGGTGAAATAATTTGGCGAAGAAGATTAAATAGTCAGGTGAATTATCAGCCTCGCTTTCTTGATATTCTTGATAGGATGATTCGCTATCGTCATCAAGAGAGATATTCTGCGGCAGGAGTTGTGTTAGCAGATTTAAAGCAGTTAGACGTTGCACAAAATAATAATAAAGAGACGATTATTATATCTCAAAGTAAAAGTACTGCTACGCCGCAATTGACTCAGTCTGTGTCGAACTCCAATCGGGAACTATTGCTCACTAAGTCAGCTTCAACAGCGAAAAACTCCAAGAATCGGGGGAGGGGCATTAATGGCTCTATTAAATCAATTAAGCCTCAAAATTCTCACAATGCGCCAAAAGTTGCCAAATCTCCGCTAAAATCTCGTTTTGTCTTGCTAGCAGGAGTCTTAGGCGGATTAATATTGCTAACTGCAATATGGGGAGTATGGTTTTTCTTTAAACAGCAGTCCCCTGAACCAGAAAGCGAACTACTACTTTACGAAAATTCTAGTCAAGGTTTTAAAGTCAATTATCCTGATGTTTGGTCTCAACAGAATCGAGATGATTTTTTTGCTACGGGAGTGATCTTTTTTTCTCCCTTAGAAGATGATTCCGATCTTTTTAAAGAGCGAGTTAGCATCTTGGTAGAAGATTTAGCTGAGAATACTTCATTGTCGGAGTATACAGAACAATCTTTGGCTGAAATCAAAAAACTTTCTGACCCCGATGTTGGCGCAGCTAAAACGATTAATTTAGGTCAAGGATTTGGCAGACGAATTGTTTATAGTGGAGAAGAAAATGGCAGTGCTGTACGCAGAATGCAAATTTGGTCGATACAAGATAATCAAGCTTATATTATTACCTATACTGCCAGACCAGAAAGCTACGAAACTTACTTGCCAATAGTGGAAAAGATGATTGAATCTTTTGTAATAGTTGACAATTGAAAACAATCGATTTCTCTGTTCATGATTTAATAAATTTGACCTTTTTTTGAACAAGAAGTTTTAGCTTATTATATAAAATATAAATAAGAATAATACAGTTC
>JBCDEP010000067.1:0-29539 GCA_039179675.1 Cyanobacteria bacterium P01_G01_bin.67 | reverse complement strand
TCTTCAATTTGGATTATCCAAGTTAGTTGACCTGATGAATCGTTTTCATGCTTCTCCTAATTATCAAAGGGATTCTCCAAGTGATTTATTCCCTAATTGCTTGCTAATTCATTTTTTTACCCCATAGTCACAAAAGAGGGACGAAACAATACCAAGTTCAGTCAAAGAAGTTAACCCCATCACTAATAATTCCTTGGTTGTTTTGGGTAGTTGTTTGATTCTGTATTCAGCACGGCTAGCTGCTGATTTAGTACCAATTTCCGCTGTAAAAACTAATTGAAGAGGATGTCTAGTTCTTGTGTATTTGGCAGACTGAGCATTTCCTGATTGATGGACGGCAAAGCGTTTAGCGACATTGTTGGAAATCCCTGTATAGAGAGAGCGATCGCCACAGCGAATTATATAAACTGACCACATAGATTAATTGCACTGAAAGTTTCAAATCTTTATTCATGCTACTTAATATTAGCTGCATATTTTGACAGCTACTTCCCTGAATCTCGTGCGCGTCCTCAAATGATAGAGGTAAGTTTATGTTTTTGTAGCCCCCAATGTCTTTAAGGCTAACTTTTCGGCTATGGTTAAACCTTTAACTCTGTCGATATTCATCCCTTCATAAGGGCGATCTCCTATAAGAGTTTTTAGACATTTACCCGTTTTGATATCCCAAAGTTTAATTGTGCGATCGCCACCTCCACTAGCCAAAATATTCCCATTAGGATTCCATGCCAAAGAATAAATCCAATTGTTATGACCTTGAAGAACTTGCAAGTGTTGACCAGTCTTAACATCCCAAATGTGTATATTTTTATCGCCGCCACCACTAGCAACCATAGAACTGTCAGAACTCCACGCAACACAATAAAGGATGCCGTTGTTCCCCGTGAGAGTTTGTACGCACTCTCCAGTTTCAGGATGCCAAATTTTTACCGTGCCATCAAAGGAGGCGCTGGCTATAAATTGACCGTCAGGACTCCAATCAACACCAAAAATTGTGTCTTGATGACCTACTAAAGTTTTGACACATTCTCCTGTTTCGACATCCCAGAGTTTAATTGTTCGATTGACGCAACTGCTAACTAGCACCTGACCATCGTTACGCCACGCTAAAGATGTTACCCAATAATTATGTCCTGTTAATATTTTTAGGCACTGTCCTGTAACAGATGACCAAAGCCGAATGGTGCAATCGTTACTAATGCTAGCTAAAGTTTGACCGTCAAGACTCCAATATACACGCCAAACTGAGCTTTCATGACCTGATAGTGCATGAAGAGGCTGTCCCGTTTCAGCGTCCCAAATCCAGACCATTTTATTCGCGCCACCACTGGCAAAAGTCTTGTAATCTGGACTTAGAGAAATAGCCCATACAGCTTGTCGATTTCCCGTAGTAATTTTTAAACATTCTCCTGTCTTCATTTGCCACTGTCTGAGGACATGATTCCCACTGCCAGCATAAAGAGTTTGCCCATCCTCATTCCACTTTAGAAACCAGATTGAACCGATATAACCCTGAAAAGTTTTGAGGCATTGCCCTGTAGATACATCCCAAACTTTAGTAGCTTGATCTTGCGCGCCAGTGGCTAAAGTACGATCGCATTTACTCCAAGCTACCGACCACAGCCAACTTTGATGCCCCAATAGAGTATGTACGCAGTGTCCCATTTGCCAATCCCAAATTTTTGCTTTGCGATCGTGGGAAGCACTAGCCAGCAAGTCACCACTATGACTCCAAGCTATAGACCAAACATAATTATCGTGTTCCAAAACTCGCAGACATTCTTGAGTAGCAAGATCCCAAACTCTGACAGTACGGTCGATACTACCACTAGCAAGTAAGTTGAGCGTCGGATGCCAAACAATAGAGACAACATATTGCTCGTGTCCCTCAATTGTTTTAATGCAAGTAGCAGTGGCTACATCCCATAATTGAATTTTTTCCTGTACGGCGATCGCCAAAGTTTTACCATCAGGACTCCAGGTAACAGAAGTCCAAAATAGCCAATCTTCATGCAAATCGAATATTTTTAGACATTCTCCTGTAGCTGGATTCCAGAGTCGCACTGTTCGATCTTGACCACAGCTAGCTAACATATTCCCGTCAGGACTCCAGGCTAAAGTTTCGTTATTTTCAGCATGACTTGGTGAACTTAGAAGACATTGACCTGTAGTTGTGTTCCAGATTTTAACTGAGCGATCATTAGAGGAACTAGCTAACATGTGACCGTCAGGACCCCAAGCAATAGACCAAACCCAGTCTGTATGACCTTCTAAAGTCAACTCTAAGCGATCGCCTGCAACCTGCCAGATATAAATAAATCCTTCATCATCGGCGATCGCAATTCTGTTTCCGTCAGGACCATAAGCAAGAGCGAGAACACTGCCTAAAGTCTTGGTAAATAGTGATCGCGAGATTTCTGAATTTTGTAAATTGATTCCCTGTAAGCTAATTCCTTGCAGATATGCGTGCTGAATACTGAGATTAGAAAAATCCCAACCACTAAGATCGAGTTCTAAGTAACAACCAAGGTTAATTAGATTTCCCGCAGCATACCCAGGTTTTAAAGGAATTTGAGTTTTAATCTGTTGCAGAACTTTTTTTAGCTGTAGCTCTTTAGCTGACTGGGAGACAAAAGCGTAACCTAATTTAGTAGCGATCGGTTCTAAAATTAGCCGAAACTGACTATCTCGGATATAGTCTTTAACCGTGGTTTTAATGAGAGCATAACTATGGAATATATTTAAGGGAGTATTAGCCTGACTCAGTTCGTGACTAACTCCTTCAATTAAACGATCGGTAACATACTCCATGACTACAGGCTGTTGAGTATATTTTCCCTGCTTTTTTTCCACCAGACTGCGCCACATTAAAGATTCTAAAGCCCCAAGTAGATCGAGCTTGCGAACCATTGGCATAATATCTGATGCTAATTCTGCGATCGCTGTCCATTCCCGATTAATTGCCAGCCAATACATAACTGACTGTTCCAAAGGAGAAAGACGGTTAAACTGCTCTTCCAGCAGTCGCCGAACGTTATAAAACAGAATCGTATCTTCTGCTAAAAAATCGGCGATCTCTCCACCAAATAAATCTTGGATAGAAGTAGCCACAATCTTTAGTGCGAGAGCATTACAACTATATCGCCGACATAATTCTTGTTGTTCTGCTTCGGAACCCGATAAACCTTTGGCTTGAACTAGGGCGATCGCAGCTTCGGGAGAACCAACTAACTGAAGAGTACCGACAGGACTTCCTTCTCCTTCCAGCATCGCGATCTCTGCTGGTTTTTCCCGACTGGTAAACAGCAGACAACTTTGATGAACTGTCTCCCCGACAGCACGAAATAAGTCACCATAATTTTCATAACCATTCAGATATCGTCCCGCATGACCTTGGGATTGTAAGATAGTTTCTGCATTGTCTAAAATTAACAAACAGCGTTTAGTCCGCAGCCAGTAAAGTAATCGTTGTAATGACCCTTGATTATCTTGCTGTTCTGATAAAAATGAGACTAAATCTCCCAAGAGAGTTTCTAAATCGGGTGCATTACGAAGACTTCGCCAAATAACCGCTTCAAAGTCTTGTTGCATCTCTTGTCCGACTTTAGCGGTTAAAGCAGTTTTGCCAACTCCTCCCATTCCCAAAATAGCCAGCAAGCGAGAATTTTTATTTTTCAGCCATTGTTTGACTTGGGTTATTTCTCTATTACGTCCGTGAAAGAAACTGACATCAATGATTTCTCCCCAATCACTACGACAAGAAGTAGAATTTTTAACTAGGTTGTACTCATGCGAGGATAAACAATCACTTTCTGTTTTACTCTTCGATTCTAAGATGTCTGATTCCTTTTGCCATTTCCTGGCTAAAGCAGCTTTAAAATTCTTTTTACCTACAGACTCTCCCAAAGCTTTACTAAGCAATTTCCATAATTTGGGAGCAACATCCCGCCTTAAATAGCTATCAGAGTAACCCGAAATCTCTGCTATTTTGTCATAGGTTTGATTCTCCCAAGAGCCTTTAACAATTATCGTCTCTACATCGCTCAACCCGCGATCGCACTGAGCTAACATAGCTTGGTTGACAACTGTTAAAGCCTGGAATAAATCCATATAGAAAGATATTTAAGTGAATTTACTCAATTTTAGCTAAGGTTCAAGAATTAGGGGTTGGCGATCGCTTACTACTCAAACATTTCTTTTATTAATCAATACATTTTGATATAAGGAGTTCCAAATGAAGAAAATCCTGAGTAATCAGGATAAATAGTTAATGCCTATAGCCAAACATTTTCTCTAATCTTTGTCGTATATCATTTTTTGCCTTTGCATCAATCCTAAAAGTGTACAATGCTCCGCTATTTGCTCTTTGTCCCTTTGTTGGTTTAAATACGTGTGGTCGTGCAGCAAGACAACACGCAGTTCTAACTTCCTCAATTTTCCACCAGCCATCTTTAGAATCAGGTGATTTTGGAAACTGAAACTTCTTATTATCTGGCTGGGACACCACCAAATAAAAATCCTCCATTTTGGGCAGCTATTCTAGCGTCTGGGTTTGAAGGTTTCCAAGCAAAGACTGAAGTCGTCCATTCTTTTTTATCCATAGCATCTTCTCTCTCAAGTTTCCATGGTCGGCTTAAATCATCTTCCCACTTACGATATTGAGGGTTTTCATTGATTAGTCTATCAATAACATCAAAAGCGAATAATCGAGCATCTCTATCTTCATTTACAGGAGAACCATTATTCCATTTTTTTTCTACCGCAAACCATACTGCAACCCAAGCATTGAAGGTTATGTCAATCAATCGTGTTGGAGAACCATAATGTTGAAGCATTGCAAGTTGATTAAGAATCGATAGTCTTCCTGTATTTGATGATGAATGAAGACCCCACCTGTGCAATTCAGCAAGAATATTTTCTTCTTCTTTTGCTAAATCGTCTTCTACCAAGATTTTTCCTTTTGTCAAATTTAATCTTCTATATAAAGAGCTATGAAGAGCCTAGTTTGCATCAACCTGACCACGCCAAGCAAACTGTATTTTACCTTCCACTGCTTTATTCATGACCTGGTTGATAACATCCACTAGCTCATCAAAAGAACTAATGTTTTTCTCGAAAGGTCGCCAAAAGCTCGCAATATTCATGGAATCAGCTATATTTTTTAGTTTTTGCCTAATCTATGATGATTAGATGAAACTTCCCAAGTATCAACTCGATATATCAGGATGTCGAGAATTTTATTCGACTTTAAGTCAAAACCATAAATTGATAAGGATAGGTTGCTAAATCTTCCAAGTACAGCCTAAAAGTAATAAATATTTAAAATGCGATCGCTATTTTAACTTACATAATTTTTATCTTCTAACCACTTTGCAGGATTATTAATAATATATCTACGAATATTATTTAGCGATTTTTCATCACGAATTATATTTTCATAAAATCTTGGTTGCCAACGATATATATCATCACCATTTTGAAGACACCATCTGGTAATAGATGATTTATAGGAACGCATAATTGTCCCTAATGAACCAGGTTTGGGCGATAATTTTGACATTGTTTGATATATATCATCATTATCGGTAGAGACGTAGCATGGACGCGAAGCTAATCCTTTAGGGCTACGTCTCTACAGGTAACATTATTAATTTGCCCAGATTACTTCAAATATCAATCGATACCAGATTTTGAATATGCGATCGCTCAAAGCCACAAACTAAATTAATCTTGTGCGTTATATTGTAGAAAAACTCGCACAAAAAGAGGATAAATCCCAATGGCGACTAATTTAGAACTTGATAATGAGTTAATCAAAGAAGCATTAAAACTTGGTGGACATCGTACCAAACGTGCTGTCGTGGAAGAAGCTTTACAAGAATATGTGCAACGGCGAAAGCAACTCAAAATTACTGAATTGTTTGGAACAATTGAATACGAAGAAGACTATGACTATAAACAACAACGTCGTCAGTCATGAAAATCGTAGTTGATACTTCTGTTTGGTCACTAGTATTAAGGCGACAGCCACAACATAATAATTTAATACTCGATAAACTTCGCGATCTAATCAGTGATGGTCGAGTAATTCTTCTTGGTGCGGTTAGGCAGGAAATTTTGTCTGGTATCAAACATCAGGTTCAGTATGACAAACTAAAAGACGATCTACGATCTTTTCCTAATTTATCACTAGATATTGAAGATTATGAATTGGCAGCAGACTATTTTAATATTTGTCGTAGGAATGGTATTCAAGGAGCTAATACTGATTTTTTAATTTGTGCAACTGCAAATCGTAGAAATTACGAGATTTTTACTACCGATAAAGACTTTCTTGCTTTCAGCCAATATTTACCGATAGTTTTGACACAATTTTAGTGATCACCTTAGAGTCCAGCACTGGCTGCAAAATCATTACAATGAAAGTATATTAATTGCCGATTTAGCATCAATAGCAGTATTAAATCAACGTACCTTTCTGCGTAGATTTAAAAAGAAACGGGAATGAAACCAATTGAATATTTACAAGCATTGCGTATTAGTAAAACTCGTGAAATGTTGTAATTTTCTCAAACTTCCTTTAATGAAATTTCCTGGCAAGTTGGGTATGAAGATCCTAATGCTCTAAGAAAAATATTTCAACGTTTAGTAAGCTTACAACCAGGAGAATATCGGCGCAGATTTAATGTATGCAGACTTAATTAAGTTTTGTCTTTAGTATTCATAGCATCACAGTATAAATAATTAGATTAATAAATTGCGATCGCCCGCATCAAATCATTTTAGCTGTATTAACTATACTCACTGTTACTCACTCCTGAGTAGATGGTGATGAATCGGGTGCTTTCTGTTCCATTAACCAACCAACCAAAGGGAATTGAATCCAAAAAGAAAAATAAAAAAAGCTTAAATACCAGTATCTGAAGACGAAAGATAGATCATCTCCCTTGAACAAAACGATATAGACATAGTCATAAATAAACAGAGGCAATGTGAGATATAAAGCTAACCACAGAGAGTTTTTGATATATTCTTGATTGCCAAACTTATTCAAGATAAAAACTGTCAGAGGAAAATATAAGACTGTCACCAAAATACAGATAATAACCTGAGCATTGAAACTCCAGCTTTGATAATAATCTGGTAGTCCAATCAGCAAAAAAATTAGCCAAGTTACAAAGCTCATTATGAGTAGGTTGATATGAGTCTTTGGATGTAGCATATGCAAACTGTTTATAGCGTTACAAGAGACTGAAACTATAAAATTATCGCCAATATGAATTTAATATAACCCAGTTAAACATCAAAAGAGAGCGAAAAAAGCGGGAGAGATTTAAGTTGCGACAATGTTTTGATTTGCGATCGCCCTTCTAACTAAACGAAACAATCTAACCTGACATTACCAGACTTTTTTAAATAGCAGAAATTGCCCTTCAAACATTCTTGCAAAACCTTATCTAAAGTGGATTAGAGGCTAAATAACCGTAACCCTTTAAGCGATTACGCGACCCGTAGCCGACCGTTCGCGTTTCCTAAACCTGACATTCTTCAACATTAACTCAGAAAAAAGTCCTGACATTTACTGTATCGACCCAGATTAAAGCTTTCCTTATCGTGATTAATGAAAGACAAGTTAATTCATTTATTAATCATGACTACAACCTTAATTAGAACTTCGGTGAATGGCAAAAACGACTTACAGCAAATAATTGATTCCATGCTACTGGCATTTAGTGCCGATCCCTTTTTTCGTTGGATATACCCTTCAGACGAACAATATTTGGCTAGCTTTCCTGGTCTAGTCAAACTTTTAATTGACGCTGATGTTGATATTAATTGTACTAAAGACCTTGAAGGAGCTGCTTTCTGGCTGCCACCCGAACAAGAATTTAATGCTGATGCTTTGGAGAAATATATGCGAAAAACCGTATCATCTCAAGATTTAGACAAGATAGCTGCTGTATTTGAAAGTATGATGCACGCTCACCCCCAAGTTCCCCATCGATACTTGGCTTTATTAGGAGTGACAACCTCAAAACAGGGTCGAGGCTATGGTTCGTCGTTGATAGAACCTGCATTATCAGAATGCGATCGCACCCCACAAATAATACATCTAGAAACTTGTAATCCCAGAAGTGTAGCTTTCTACGAACGTCACGGTTTTACCAGACAAGAGGAGATTCAGATTGCCGACTGTCCAGTCATTTATCCGCTGGTGCGTTATCCCCAAAATTAATCTCACACTATTCTTTTAACCAGTTAATCGCACATAAGCGCGAATTTTAGGAGCAAGATTATGCTACTCAAAGAACCCATCAAACGCGATCGCCTTATTCTAGCTTTTGCTATCACATTTATCATCGTCGATACCTGTCCTCATCCCAAGGCACCTCCAGGATTTATTCAATCGTCTCTAGCTCATATTCATCAGGCAATTATCTCTAAGTAAATACAGCAAAAATTATTTAAAACCATGACTTTCAATCAACCACTTCAGAATAACGACTCTATTAATATTTCGACAGAACAAGCTCAATCAATTTCTAGCAATATTGTCGAACCTAAAGAAGCTTCTTGGAAAAGAAATCTCGATATAGCTATAACTATAGCTGGTGCGGGATGCCTCTTCGTTCTTGCTCATTCTATGGTAATGACCTCATCGAGCGATCGCACTACACCAAACCCTATCACCTCAAGCCAATCTAGAATTTTACCCGTGGAAACTATGGAAGTCTCTGCGGTGAAATCTTATCAGGTCTCCCGCACCTATACAGGAAAAATTGCTGCTGTGAGAAATAGCGATCTAGGCTTTTCTCGTGGAGGACAAATCGAATCAGTATTGGTCAGAGAAGGTGATCGGGTTACTAAAGGGCAAACATTAGCTAAATTAGATACCCAAAATCTAGCTACCCAAAAACAACAACTTATAGCTCAAAAAGCTGGCGCACAGGCAAGATTAGCTGAATTAGAATCGGGAGCGCGCCAGGAAGATATTGACGCAGCCCAAGCTGCGATCGCCGATTTGGAACAGCAACTAAAACTTCAGCAAACACAACTAGATAGAAGAAAATTTCTTTATAGTCAAGGAGCAATCTCCCAAGAATCTTTAGATGAATTTTCCTTTGGTGCGGGGGCTTTAGAAGCGAGATTAAACCAAGCCCGCAGTAATTTGAGAAGGTTGCAAAATGGCACGCGCAGCGAAACCGTTTCCGCCCAACGTTCTGTGGTTAAAGAGTTAGATGCTCAAATCGCCGATCTAGATATCACTATTGCCAAAAGTAATCTAAAAGCTCCCTTTGATGGGATTATCGGCGAGCGTAACTTTGATGAAGGAACGGTAGTAAATGCTGGTCAGTCAGTCATTAGCGTCATGGAAAATGTTACTCCAGAAGCCCGTATTGGCGTTCCCACTAAGTTAGCCCAGCAATTAACTGTGGGTAGTTCTCAAACTCTAGAACTAGGTTCGCAAACCTATAACGCTCAAATTGCAGCAATTTTGCCTCAAGTAAATTTGAATACTAGGACTCAAACAGTGGTCTTTAAATTAGGATCTGCCGAGATGACTCAGATCAATCCAGGTCAAACTGTTAGGTTTCAATCAACTGAAAATATCCCCTCTGAAGGCTATTGGCTACCCACCAAGGCGATAACTGAAGGTGTTAGAGGTTTGTGGACTGTCTATATTTTGTCTGATGCGGAAACTGGAGAAGCAGAAAGTTATCAAGTACAACAACAAGCTGTAGAAATTATCCACCATCAAGGCGATCGCGTTTTGGTTAGAGGAACGTTACAGTCAGGCGATCGCATTATTGCTGATGGAATTCATCGTCTCGTTCCAGGACAAAGGGTAAAGGTAGCCAGTAAATAAAATAACTTTCACAATTTTCTAGTTTTCCCTTAGCTTCATTAATTTATTTTTATAAAAATCATGGTTAAACCCTTTTATCGCAATATTCGTTTATTAATTCTGACTCTTATTTTAATTTTTGCCTGGGGAATGTCTTCTTTTCAATCCTTACCCAGACAGGAAGACCCCGAATTAGTCGCTCGCGATGCAGTAGTTTCGACGGTTTTTCCTGGGGCGAGTGCGGAAAGAGTAGAAGCCTTAGTGACTGAAGTTATCGAATCTGAGCTAGCAGAAATTCAAGAAATAGCTAATATAGAATCTAGTTCGCGCATCGGATTTTCTAGCGTTGTCATTGAGCTAGCAGATTCGGTGAAAAATAGTCAGCCAGTATGGTCGAGAGTCCGCGATAAGGTGGGTGATGCTGCTAATTCCTTACCCCCTGGGGCTGGTTCGCCTGAGTTAGAAGAGATTAAAGCTAAAGCCTATACTGCGATCGCTTCTTTAACTTGGAATCAGTCTAACGAACCTAACTACGCGATTTTAGGACGCTACGCCGAAGAGTTACAGGTGGCGATGCGAGGGATTAATGGCACAGAAAAAGTTAAGATTTTCGGCAATCCCGATGAAGAAATCTCTGTGGCTATTAATGCCCCAGATTTAGTTGCTTTAGGGCTATCTCCCCAACAGCTAGCGGAACAAATTAGCTTGAGCGATGCCAAGGTATCTGCTGGACAATTTCGAGGTGAGGGTTCTAATTTAGCCATTGAATTAAACAACGAATTAGACACTCTAGATAAAATCAGACAAATTCCCATCCAAAATAGCGAGGGACAATTTACTCGCCTCAGCGATATCGCACAAGTACAGCGAGGCATCCAGTCTCCTCCTAGTAATTTAGCCCTAGTAAGTGGGAAACCAGGGGTAGTAGTAGGGATTTTAATGGATTCTAATTTGAGAATCGACCAATGGGCAACAGAGCTACGGGCAGAAATTGAGAATTTTCGAGCTACTTTACCCCAAGGAGTAAGTTTAGACCTCATTTTTGACCAAAGTGGATACGTCGAACAACGAATTAGTTCTTTGATGTCGAATTTAGTTATCGGCGCGCTACTTGTCATCGGTGTGAGTTTGGTTTCTATGGGTTGGCGTTCGGCTCTAATTGTTGGTTTAGCCTTGCCTCTTAGTACTTTATTAGTATTTGGTTGGATGCAGGTATTTGGCATTGCCATTCAACAAATGTCGGTTACAGGGTTGATTATTGCCCTTGGTTTACTGATTGATAATGCGATCGTGGTGGTTGATGAGATTCAAGTGGAGATGGAACAGGGTCACAAACCTTTAGAGGCTGCAACCAAAACTGTCAATTATCTCAAAGTCCCATTACTTGCTTCGACAATTACGACTATTCTTACTTTTTTGCCGATCGCTTTGTTACCTGGAGGTTCGGGAGAATTTGTTGGCTCGATCGCTCAAAGTGTAATTATGGCTTTGATTTCTTCCTTGGCACTTTCGTTAACGATTATCGCTGCTTTAGCTGCTCTTTTGTTAGGTAGAAGTCGTCGTCAATCCTTGAATCAGAATCGACAAAACATCTTTCAAAAAATATTATTCAAGCCTAATGCTTGGTGGAATGTCGGTTTTACTTCTGAGTGGTTGGCAATTCCTTACAGTAAATCGATTAAATTTGCTTTGTCGAAACCCTTACTGGCGATCGCTTTAACTTTTGTCATTCCTCTAATCGGCTTTATTGGCGCACAAACTTTAGAGAGTCAATTTTTCCCTTCTGTCTCCCGCGATCAATTCCACATCGAAGTTGAGTTTCCCTCTCAAACTTCCCTAGCGGTAACGGAACAGAAAATAATTGAGGCAAGAGAAGTAATTTTAACCCACTCTAATGTGGAAGATGTCCACTGGTTTCTAGGGGAAAGCGCGCCAGCATTCTATTACAACGTCATCGGCGTAAGAGACAACGAAGCTAGTTACGCTCAAGCAATGGTACAGCTAAAATCCCCCCAAGGTTCGGCAACCCTCATTAACGAATTACAAGAGGAGCTAGATAACTTACTCCCCAATGCTAGGGTGTTAGTCAAACAATTCCAACAAGGTTCACCTTATGCTGCTCCTGTAGAGATACGCATATATGGTTCGGATCTTAATGAATTAAAACGTTTGGGTACAGAAGCTAGGGCGATTTTGGCATCTATCCCCGATATAATTTACGCTCAAGATAATCTCAGCGAATCCCTCCCCAAACTAGGTTTAACCATCGACGAAGAACAAGCCAGACAAGCAGGTTTAAACAATACAGCGATCGCGCAACAGCTAGAAGCTTATTTAGAAGGTGCGCTTGGCGGTTCTATTTTAGAATCCACAGAAAACTTACCTATTCGGGTCAGAGTAGGCAATACAGAGCGAGCCGATCTCAGTAAAATTGCCTCTTTAGATTTAAGTTCCACTGAAACTGGTAATTCTTCTGCTTTATCCGCCTTGGGAGAATTTAAGCTCGTACCCGAACTAGCCAATATCGTTCGTCGTAACGAGCAACGAGTCAATATTGTTCAAGGACATATTACAGTAGGTGTATTGCCCCCTAAAGTTTTCAGTCAATTCCAACAACAGCTCAAAGCGCAGAATTTTCAACTCCCCCCAGGATATCGTTATGAGTTTGGTGGAGAACAAGCAGAAAGTAGCGAAGCAGAAGGAAATCTCTTACTTTCTGTTCCTTTGCTAATAGTTGGCATGGTTTCAGCCTTAGTTCTTTCTCTTAATTCTTTCCGTCAAGCAGCTATTGTGGCAGTGGTAGCCATCGGCTGTGTTGGGATGGCACTATTTTCCCTACTCGTATCTGACTCTCCTTTAGGCTTTATGGCAATTTTGGGAATTATGGGTTTAATCGGAATTGCGATCAACGATACGGTAATTGTCCTCTCCGCACTTAATGAAAATCCCGAATCAAAACGGGGCGATCGCCATGCGATTCAAAAGGTAGTAGTTAAAGCTACTCGTCACGTTGTAACTACTACTATCACTACTGTAGCTGGCTTTATCCCCCTATTAATTGGCGGTAATCCATTTTGGCAACCCCTAGCTATTGCGATCGCAGGAGGCATTACTGGGTCTTCTTTACTTGCACTGTATTTCGTTCCTGCGGTGTATTTACTTACTAAAAAATGTAATTTCCCACAAAGAGCGAAGCATCAGGAATTTAAAATTTGATTTCTCATTATTAACGTTTCGGGCGATTTTTGAGATAGGTAATAGATTAAAGTATTTTATGATTCGCATATAGAAAATATTTATTATGTGTGATCGCGAATAATTTCTATTTAAGTGTTTGGTAGTGTTATGAAATTTAGGGTAGGCAAAATAATTTCTATGTCTGTTACTAAGGAAAAATTAGATTTGCCCACCTTATGAAATATAAGTTCCTGTTCTCACTTTAAATCAGCAAGAATAGTTTCTATTTGCGCCTCAGATTGCAGCAGTTTATGAACGGGACACTTATCGGCAATTTTGAGAAGTCGCTGTTTTTGTTCGTCGGTAAGATTTCCTGCTACATGAAGGCGAACCGAAATTTGATATTGGCGATCAATTTTCTGATGATCAACATCAACCTCAACTTTAGTAAGTTCCCAACCTTTACGTTCAGCGTACATTTTGAGGGTGATTGCTTTACAAGAACCTAAACCAGCAAGTACAAGTTCCATCGGGGTGGCACCTTCATCATTTCCACCTAAATCTTTTGGTTCATCTGCTGTCAAATGAAACTTATCATTGATGCTAATATCTTGACGATAGCGATCGCTTGTTGAAGAAATTTTAATTGGATACATAACAAGATGTTGGTGATTGTTTATTAGTCAGATTAGTATGTAACCCCAGTTCATAAAATTAGTTATATATATTCCTACCCGCCATTACACCACCATCGACATCCAAGATCGTTCCAGTTACCCAACTAGCTTGATCTGAAAGTAGATACATGACTGCTTCTGCTACATCTTCAGGGGTACCAACTCGACCAAGAGGATGAAAACTGTTAAATCCTTGTAAAGCAGAATGTACTTCATCTTTGGGTATAAAACCTTGATAGATTGGCGTTTCTACCACCCCAGGGGATACGGCATTAACTCGAATATTATGCGGCGCCAGTTCCATTGCCAAATGCTGAGTCAGAGAATGTAAACCTGCTTTTGCCATTGAATATGCCGAAGAAGGAGTTGCCGCAACGGCTTGTTTTGCCCACATGGAACCAATATTAACGATCGCACTAGGTTGACCATGATTCACCATGTTTTTGACAACCGCCTGAGTAATAAAGAAAATTCCTTTATTAATGTCTAAGTACAAATCATAGTCACTTTCTGCATACTCAATAAAAGGTTTGGGCAGAAAAACTCCTGCTGCATTGACGAGTAAAGTAGCGTCAGCATGATTAGTATTAAGGCGATCAATCACAACATTTCTTTGTTGTACATCTGAGATATTAGCTAACTCACCAAACACAGTTCCATATTGACTGAGTTCATTAACTGCATCTTTGAGTTTCGCTTCCCGAGAGCCAATTAATACAGCCGTAACTCCAGCACTCAAAAGAGATCGCGCGATCTCTTTGCCGATGCCGCTAGTGCCACCAACTATAATTATTTTTTGTCCTACAAATGTCTGATTCATGATTATCTCCATTAAATGAATATTTAATTTACCTTCTAGAAGGTAAATTAAAAGGTAAAAAAAATTACACGGTTGCTAATTTATCTTGCAGAAAGCCCTCAGTAATGCGGTCAAAAGCTGCTTCACTATTATCTGCTGCACGGGAAAGTAATTGTGACCCCTGTAGCATGGCAATTATAGTTTTGGCTTCAAGTTCAACAGAGCGATCGCTTTTCCAGACTTGAGCTTCATTACCACGCCTCAACAGATTAGCTAACCAAGACTCGATTACTACAAAGAAAGTTTGTAGTTCGGCTTGGATTTCTGAATTTAAAACGGCAAAATCTGCTGTCAACATGCCACACAAGCAAATCTGATGATTCTGCAAACCATCTCGGTAGAGATTCACAAATGCTTGCAATTGCTCTTGAGGGCTAATTTCTTGTTGCTCAATCTGAAAACATTTCCGCTCCATAATTTCTCGGTATTGTTTGACTAATTCCTTTACCAAATCATCCTTTGAGGGAAAGTGGTAATGAATACTCGCTTTACGAATCCCGATTTGTTGGGCAATATCTGCGTAACTAAAAGCACTGTACCCCCGATTACGCACCATTGACTGAGCGACATCTAAAATTTGCTGAGCAGTATTTTGTTTCATAAATTCATTCTACCTATCAATAGGTAGAATGACAAGTTATTTATCCGTCAAAAATCTATCTATAGTCAAATTTTTTAACCTTCAGATATATTTGCTTCGACGATATTTTGAGCAAAACTTTGATAAGCACCACCAATTTGTTTAGCCATCGAACCAGGAAACACATGGAAATTATCGCTTTTAAGAGCTTCAATAATTGCATTAGCAACTATAGTGGGCGGTTCGGCAATTTCGGTAAGACCCGCAGCATCTCCCATATCGGTAGCGATAGGGCCAGGATGAACACTTATTACCCTAGTTCCTTGTTCCCCAAGTATTGTTCTGAGGGACTGAGTGATGGAATAAGAAGCAGCCTTAGATGCAGAATAGGCAGAGAAATTAGCAAAAGCTTTCATGGAAACTACCGAATTGAGCTGGACGAATATGCCATCGCTGTTTACTTTAAAAATCGGGGCAAACGCTTTGGCCAAATTAATTAACCCATAGACATTAATCTCAATTTGCAACGCAAGGGATTCCAAGATATCTGTGGCGAATAACTCACCTCCTTGAAAAGTACCTGCATTATTAATTACCATATCCACATCTTGAGCAGTTTCAGCAGCCGCAATGATAGAACTAGGAATAGCTAAGTCAATAAAAAGAGGAACTACTTTTGCTCCATATTTTTCCACCAAAGGGTCGATGCTTGCCACATTACGGACTGCGGCATAAACCTTAGCAGCCCCCTGATCAAGAAAAGTTTCTAAGATAACCTTGCCAATACCGCGATTAGCGCCAGTGACCAAAACGACTTTGTTGTTGATGTTGTAATTCATGTTTCTTTTCCTCTTAAATAATTTGAACGTGATTTGAGAATAAATTAGTAAATAAAAACTAAACCAATTGGTATAAGTTAGGGCAAAAAAAATTAACTACTCTCTAAAAGCAATAAAATCGTCTGCACCGATCCTGTGATCGTTGTATCGTCTTCCATTACACGACCCACCAGAGCAATACCCTGAGTCGTACAGAGTAATAACCGAGCTAGATTCCGTGATTCAATATCAGAAACGATTTCTCCATCAGATTGCGCCTGAGTCAGAGCTGTACAGAAAACATCTTCTACCTGTTGCAAATAATTTCGCAGTAGTTTAGCAATCTCAGCATCCTCGGTTGTAAAGTCAGCAATATTTGTGCCGAGCATACAACCACAGCTACCTGGTTGACTATGCATTTTCTGCCATTCTTGAAGTAACTGTTTCAGGTTTTCTAGAGCCGATCCTTCGGATGAAAGACGATCTCGCATTCCCTTTACTGTAGTTAGAGCATAGTGTTCTAACGCTTTGATAAAGAGTGATTTTTTGTTGCCAAAGGTATCATACAAACTCTTTTTCCCGATCCCCATATTTTTC
The DNA here is from genome assembly GCA_039179675.1 of Cyanobacteria bacterium P01_G01_bin.67. Taxonomy (GTDB): domain Bacteria; phylum Cyanobacteriota; class Cyanobacteriia; order Cyanobacteriales; family Xenococcaceae; genus Waterburya. The sequence goes on along the minus strand of JBCDEP010000067.1, from coordinate 12,984 downwards.
AGCAATTCAGCTAGGCTAGCGGCTTCGTAACCATGCGCCCAAAACACTTCCATTGCCTTATCTAGGGCAACTTCAGTATCAAATTGTTTTTGAGGACCACGAGTCATAAGATATTAGCTGAGTGACTACAACTTAAACTTAACATAACCTAAACCAAATGGTCAAGGTTTTATTACGATCGCATTGAGATTACTGCTAGAGAGTAATGAGGGTAATCCCGTCAAACACTTGCTCATCTAAAAAGACAACCAAATATCTGTTCAATATCTGTTCTAATTCAATTCCAGCTATCCAAAAAAGAGCCTTGGCTAATTCCTGTTAGTCGGCGATACTGAATTACAGCTTCGGCTTCGCTCATGCCGGCGACGATATCTACTGCCATCCGAGTTTGTTCGGGGCTTAGTTGGTTAGGATGATCCAATTTCGCCTCAGTTTCGAGAAATTCACGGACAAAACGAGCCGGAATAAAGCTCAGATCGCGATCGCTAATTGCCTGAAGATAGATTTCAAATAAAGTTTTAATTATTCTTTTTTGCCCATACCGTTGAGTTGCCATACGGGGATTAGAAATCACATAAGACCAGACAATCCGCTGCAAAAACTTGAGTTCTTCTTCACGATTTCGATTATATTTCAGGTAGCCGCGATCGCCATATTCGGTACTTAACTGGACAGATTGAACGTAATTTTGGATCAGTTGGGAGCTAATGCGTTTGATCTGGGCTTTTTGCTCAAAGGAACCTGGAGGATACTGTCCCTTAAGATTATAGGTAGCATCCAGAAAATTCTGAAAGCGATGGGGATTAGCTTGCACCACCTTGGCGACTCGGTTATTCGGAGATACTCGTAGCCATTCGGTAACAAAGCGGTCAAATTCATCCCAATCCGTTGCCAAAAGTTCCAAGGGAATCAAACCCGCCAGATAAAAATCTTCTAAATCATGGACGCTGTAGGTAATGTCGTCCGCAAAGTCCATAATGCTGGCTTCAACAGACTGAGCCTCATCAGCTTCTGGTCGAGTAAACTTAAAAGCTGCCAGGTCTAAATCATAGATTGAATACTTACGATGCCGTTTAGAAGTCGGGTCTGGCGATCGTAACCAAGGATATTTTAAGACAGCGTTGAGGGTAGCTCGGGTTAAATTAAGACCATAGTAATCAATACGGTGAATTGCCAACCTGGTTAAGATCCGAAACGATTGAGCATTACCTTCAAAACCATCGGTCAATCCCGCTTTTTTGGCACAGGCATCTAATTCCTCCTCCGCCGTATGTCCAAAAGGAGGATGTCCCAAATCGTGAGCTAAAGCTGCTGCCTCTACTACGTCAGGATCGAGTCCTCCGATTGCTTCTACTACTTCTGGTTGCTCGGCTAATAATCTTTCCGCTAGCCTACGGGCAACTTGAGCGACTTTTAAGGAATGAGTTAGACGATTGTGAAAAACATGCCCCTCCTGGGCGGTTAAAACCTGGGTAATTTGGGCTAAACGCCGAAATGCCGAAGAATAGAGAATGCGATCGCGGTCTATCTGAAAAGATTTGCGGCTATCTCCTGGCTTATCTTCCTGATTGCCAAAAGGATCATGCTGTCTTTGTTGTCTGGACGACATAGTAGTAAGCAACCATTAACTAAAGTTTGGCATTAAAAAAGACATACCTTCTTTTAGATAGTACGCCTTGAGTAATCGATTTAGCTGTTTTACAACTAAGATTTATAAAATTTCTAAATCCCAAGTAGAATTAAATTTTGCTTTACCCTCTTCGACCAACTGCCAAGCAGCCTCTTTCAGGGTTCGGTGAGATAACTTAGTCGATTTACCTAAATTCAGCCCCAACTGCTGCAAACTCATGGGGGTTTGGTGTGATTGCAATTCGTGTAGCAGCAAAGATTTAGCGTTTTCTGCTTGTTCGACAGAAGATAATTTCATTATGGAAATCGAGTGGAAGATATAAAAGCATGGTACTACATCTAGCGCTTGATGATTTAATCATCTAACAAAAGCTCTACCCATAGTGCCGAATACCATTATGCAGCAAGTTTACTAAAATCGTCAGCTAATTTGTAATTTTTTTAGTTTATCTGTATTTTTCCCTCAGGCGATCGACATACTTTAGATAAACTTCACTGTGTTTGCTTAATCTAAAAATTAAATATAAATTTTAGTATTTGTGTCAAAATTCTAACTATCAATTCGGGTATTTACAAGGCAAAATTAGTAATGTTGTCAAGAGTTGAAAAAGTAATTTATAATCTGTACTTTTGTTACATTCCTATCGTGCTTTTTGCCTTGTTTTTTAGCAGCAGATTAATTCAATTAACTCCCACTAAGTGTTTATTGGGAGCTGTAGTTGAAGAATGTCTCTTTTATCAGCCAAATTTAGACTTAATTTATCATCCTCTGAACCTAATTAATCTGATATTTATCAGCTATAACATTTTGTATCTTTACTACAACGTAATTTTGAAGCAAGACATTGTGGGGAAAACGGTTAAGAATGTCTATCAAAAATCATTGACTTACTATCAACTGAAGCAAAAGCGTCAACAAATTAGTGTTTTGCTATTATGCTATTTTACATCCTTGATTTTGTCTTATTTGAGATTTGCTATCACTTTAGCTCGGGCAATATATTAATTAATATTTCAGGTAAACCATAGTCAATTTTCTTCTGTTGATTCTAGATCTTTGCTCGCTTCCTCTTCCATTGCTTCTTGAATAAATAGCTTGGCTAAGCGATCATAAACCCCCGCCCCGATATATTGCGGGTACTTATGAGAGCGGCTATAAAGCCAGATTAAATTTTCTCCATAGTAGATGCGAATATCTTTGAATAGACCTTGGCAATTAGGGATCAAAGAATTTGCTTGATTTAAGGCATCTGTCCAACGACGATACTCCGCCTCAAAACCAGGAGTTATGACTCGAAACATTATGGTTCACTTGCGTAGGGCAACAGTAGATAATGATTTAGTATTCTATATTAAATTTAAAAAAGCAAATGGAAAGTACCAACTGGGCAGATGTGGCATTTGGAATAATTGCGTTAGTAATTGTCGTGAGTGGTCTATTCATGTTGTTTCAAGGTGTTGGTGCTATGAATAAAAAAGATTAAACTGGCGGGAGTGGAACATCCACAGTGACAGTTACCAGCCGTCACCAAATTAAATCATCGAGTTGACCATAATGAGCCAAGTCCAACCTGCTTTGGAGTTTATTCCCCCAGACTATAATCCTGTCATTTGGTCACTAGCCAAGGGGATAATCCCTTTTTGGTTACGCTATCAGCATCAGATAGTGAAAGTTGAAATCGACAATGCAGAGGAATTAATCAATTTATTTCATCAGTTTCAACAGGGAAAAACCAGGTTCATGCTGGCATTTCGTCATCCCACCGTTGCTGATCCCCCTTGTATTGCTCAACTACTATGGAATCAGTTGCCTGCAATGGCACAACAGCAGGGAGTAGTATTGCGATCGCCTGTTCATGCTCACTTCATTTATGATCGCGGTATTCCCCTGTGGGCAGGAAACAAAGTAGGCTGGGGAATTTCTAAGTTGGGCGGAACTCCAATCCGTCGTGGAGCTTTAGATCGAGTAGGGTTACGCACAATTCGCGACTTATTTGTTAATGGTAAATTGCCGTTGGCTGCCGCACCTGAAGGAGCTACTAATGGTCATAATGAAATCGTTAGCCCAATTGAACCTGGAATTGCCCAGTTTGGCTTTTGGTGTCAAGAGGATTTACGCAAAGCAAACCGTTCCCAGTCAGTAGCGATCGCGCCAATGGGAGTCAGATATTTTTATCAGCTTGCACCTTGGCAATATTTAGACGAATTACTGGCTCAACTGGAAGTAGATAGTGGTTTACAGGATATTCTCAGCGGCAGTATGGGGTTAGTTAATGGAGGTACTCCCAATGAACGTCAAGAAACAGAACTTTATCAACGGTTAATTGTCCTAGCCGAACATTTACTATCTTTGATGGAAGATTTTTATCATCAGTTCTATCAACAATCAGTAGAGTCAGAAAGTGAAGATTTAGCTAGTCGTCTTCAGGCTTTGTTAGATGCTGCACTCAAAGTGGCAGAACAGTCTTTTGGGATTAAACCCAATGGTAATATTAGCGATCGCTGTCGTCGAGTGGAACAGGCTGGCTGGAATCGCATCTATCGTGATGATTTTGATGAATTAGCCAATGTGGCTCCTGCCGTTAGGGGATTAGCCGATTTAGTAGCCTCAGAAGCAGAATTACGACTATGGCATATGAGGCTAGTGGAAACTTTTGTCAGCGTTACAGGACAATATGTGGCTGAGAAACCCAGTGTTGAAAGATTTGCCGATACAATCTTGCTGCTGTGGAAGATGGTCGCACGACTTAAAGGAGAATCTAACTTAAAGCCGCCTTACCTGGGCAAAAAGAAAGCAAAAATTATAGCAATGCCACCATTATTAATTAGCGATTACTGGACACAATATCAAGCTAGTCGCCGCCAAGGAGTAGACAAACTGACACAAGATCTTCAGCTAGCTTTGGAACAGTCAATACAAGTTAGTTAAGTAATAAAGTATGTGAATATTATGAACAGCAAACCACGGGAAGGTAACCCAAAGTAGCGATAAGATTCAACTGAATATATTTCATCCCAATATAAAGCATGATTCGACTTCCCAAACTGCCCAAATGAATAGCTGGTTAATCCCTGGTAAGAAAATTTAACTAGTCCTTCAAGATGGGTTTCTCTAGCAACACCAGTCAGAATTGTTAGAAAAAGAATAGATAATAGCAAACAGCCATACAGAGAAGATTTATTGTGAGTGAAAATACTAAAAAAACCGATTAAGAATAGAAAACAAGTCAAATATTGAATTACTGTTAAATAAATAGTTATTCTTAATGGGGAACGAAATTTAACTTCTGACATCGATTAAAAAATGTAAAATACTACTCTGAGATTTTACATAACGATTATTCGATCTAACTGTGACTTGAAATCAATAAATGCTTACTGTTAAAGTGTCTTAGATTGCTTGAATTTGTAGGCAATAAGTCAATCAAAATAACTAAATTATTATTTAGACCTGTTTTGAAAATACAAGCTACGTCTAATGTGAATTAGGAAGAAGTTGTGTAGACAAGTACAGGCACTCGCTTAAAAGCTGGAGTCCCACAACGAGATTCTTGAGCAGCATCAAAAATTGCATTAACTTCAGGATAAAACATCAAAGTAGCCCCAGGACGCACTGCGCCATAAATAACCTCAATATTTTCTAGTTGGCTGGCATTTCCTCTGACAATTACACGCTGATGTTCTTCTAATCCCGCACTTTCTGCATCAGCACGATTCATCAAAATACAGTGACGGTGAGACATACGGCGATATTTATCTTCGTTCTTGTAAACTACCGTGTTGTGCTGAGAGTAGCTACGTCCTGTCATCAATGCTACGACTAGAGCATGACTATACTGGTTAACCCCAAAGTCAACGGGTTGAGGAAGAGTGAGCCGAGGTAAAGGTGTCACAGACATAATAGCTTTACCTGATGGGGTAGGAAAATAGGGCTGATTAAAAATTCTGCCCCCAATAGTGAACTCTTCTTTAGTTTCGTCAATGTTTGCTATTGCTTCAAAGCCAGGAATAGTTTGAGAGATTAATTGCCGCACATATCTAGTATCTTGCAGCTGACGCCAATCAACAGGATCTTCTCCATGAAGACGATAGGCCAATTCTGTCAGAAAATCGACTTCGGCAATCAGGTCGGCATCTTTGAGATGAGTTTGACCTTCGTCGTTAAGACGCACAAAGTTATTACCTGACTCCACTGTGGTCTTGTGAGTATTCTCAAAACGATTAAAAACGGGCACAACAATGGTTTGTTGTTGTGCTAAACCATGAAAATGACCGAGATTAGGCTTGGTAGCTAGATAGATAATTGTTTTGATTTTGCCTAAAGCTCGCTTTACTTTGTCAGAGTTAGGATTCGCTCCATATAAGTTGCCGCCGACACAAATTAGAGTATCTACCTTGCCTGCATCTGCTGCTTCGATCAACGCTTGAGTATCATATCCTGGTACTCGACTAAGAGAGCGCCCCAAAAGTTTTTCCAAAGATTGCTGAATTTCTGTTTTGAGTCGAACTGTAACTCCCATCGAACCAAAACCTTGAACGTTAGAATGTCCCCTTACGGGCATTAATCCAGTTCCCAAATGACCCACATTGCCCGTGATCAGAGCTGTATTAGCAATACTGCTGACATTATCTACGCCATTTTGTTGCTGTGTAATTCCCATCGCCCAGGCAAATACAACTTTAGGCGATGAAGCGATGATTTGTGCCGCAGTCTCAATTTCTGTTTGAGAAATGCCGCAGGTTTCTATAATTGTTTCCCAGGGTGTAGTGCGGGCATGGGAAATGACTTCTGACCAATTTTCGGTATGTGCTTGCAAAAATTCTCGATTAATTTTTTCCTGCTCGATTAAAGATTTTTGAATTCCCACAAACAGAGCAACATCGCTACCAGGAATCGGCTGAAGGTAGATTGACGCTATATCCGAACCAGTAAATAAAGATTTGACGGGAAAAGCAGGAGATGCAAACTTAACCAACCCTCGCTCCTGAACAGGATTGATCACAATCACCTTGCCACCTCGTTCACGCAGCTTAATCAACTCATTCATTAGGCGGGGATGATTGTAAGAAGCATTAGAACCAGCCAAAACGACACAATCAGTTTCTTTTAAACTTTTGAGGCTGACTAGAGATGTACCAGTGCCAAAAATTTGTTTCAGCCCAAAAGTCGAAGGAGCATGACAGAGATCGGAACAATCAGCAAGATTATTAGAGCCCAAAGTTCGCATCATCAATTGCAGCAAAAATGCAGCTTCATTAGAAGAACGACCTGAGCTATAGGAAGCTACTCTTTCTGGTGCTATACGAAAGTCAGCTTCGGCAATTTGATAAATCTCTGACCAACTGAGCTTTTGGTAGTAGGAATTACCCTGGCGCAAAATTACAGGAAAGCTCCATCTACCCAATCTGTCTGCTGCTTGGGATGTTAGCTGTTGTAGATCTTCTAAGCTGTGTCGTTCAAAAAACTGCGTGGGAATTGGTGGTTGAATTTCTGCTTTAATTGCCTCCACACTTTTCATGCAGCGTTGGAGCGTTTCTCCCTCTTCATTAGTGAATCCGCCTTTTTGTCCCCCTGTTCCCCAGGAACAAGATAAGCAAGCACTTTTGTGGAATAAAGTTCTCCAAAGTTTAAATCCATCTGGGGATAGTGTTTGTTCAGCCCAGTATTGGATAACTGGTAAGCCTCCACTCATCTTGGGTGTGTTTTCATTCTGAGAATTAATTGGTAGAGTTGGCTGAATCTGCTGTTGGTCATTCTCATCCACGCTGCTTACCTCTTAGTTAACATCAATTATTGGCATTAATTAAGTTAATTCTAGGACGATCTAGATGGAAACACCCCACTTTTTTATTAAGTATAAATACCCAAGATTATGTCGTTATTCATATAGACACACCAAAGTTTCGATCTTAAAAATACTGGTTTAAATTTCACTGCCCAAATATTTAAAATTGTTTTCTCGTTATTTTATGTCTTGTCTATTTTATTTTGATGACGTAAGTTCTTGATCGTACAAAACAATCTCAAAAATTAGATTACTTCTGCATCTAACGATTGGGGAAAAGTATTCATGGGTAAAGAAAAGAAAAAGGTAGAACCAGCTCCAACTTGAGATTCAACCCAAATTTTTCCCCTATAGCGGTTTACAATCTTCTGACAGATAGCGAGTCCAATTCCATGACCAGAATCAGAATCTACACTATGGGAATTGAGCCGTTGAAAAACATCAAAGATTTGCGAGTGATATTCTGGGGCAATGCCAGTGCCATTATCTGCCACGGCAAATAGCCATGACTGACCCTGAGCGATCGCGTTGATCTCAATTTTAGGGGCTGTATCTCCGCTATGTTTAAGAGCATTTTCGATTAAGCTATGCCATAGCTGATATATATCTTGGGGATTGATTAATAGTTGAGGTAGGTTGTGGATATTAAATTCGGCTTGAGTTTGGGCGATCGCCGAATGTAAATCTGACTGAATCTGTTTTACTATCTGATTGAAATCCACGGTAATCCAGGTTTGCTCCCCTGTACCTGCATGGGAATAGGCTAACAAATCCTTGATTAGAGCCTGCATTTTGGAGCCACTATCAGCAATCTGGTCGAGATATTGTTGTGCTTTCTCATCCAGCTCATCCTGATATTCCTGAGCTAATAGCTCAGTAAACCTAGTAAGCGATCGCAGTGGAGCTTCTAAATCGTGAGCCACAGAGGCAGTGATATTGGCTAACGCTTCTGATTTCTCGCTCAATTCAGCTTCTCTGATTTCTGGCTGATTTTTATCTGAGGTCAATATGCGATCTTGGTTCATAGCAAATAGTTTAATCGAGAAAATAGTTGATGCCGCTCAATTTGGTCGAAATATAGTAATTTCTAGATATGGCTAAATTATTGAGGAACACTCAGAATTGCAGAATTGTTTTCAGTGTAGTGAACTTTAGTTTGATCTCAATCAGTGAAATAACTGATTTAAAATCTAGTTTTTCAAATCTCTTCTCAGATTGCTTTTCTCTTTTAAGCAACAATGCTGACAAAAGCAAGGTTACTTTGCTTAACGAACATTCGGTATAATAGGAAAAATTAGCAGATTACAACTGATGCCCAAAGAAGAAGTAATTACCAAATTAGTTCCCGTGTTCCGTCTCTATGGCTATGAAGGAGCTACTGTATCTCGACTATCTGAGGCAACAGGATTAAAAAAAGCTAGTCTTTATCATCATTTTCAAGGTGGAAAAGAACAGATGGCAAAGGAAGTTTTAGAATATGTCGGTAATTGGATTGAAGAACATATTTTTTTGCCTTTGCGATCGCCAAAGCCATTACCAGAACGTCTGGCAGCTATGATTGATGGTATGGATAAATTCTACGAAAGTGGTCAATCTCCCTGTTTGTTAGCGGTGATGTCTTTGGGAGAAGCAGATGATTTATTTCATCAACAGCTAGCGCAATCTCTGAAGAAATGGCTTGACGAACTTTCTCAAGTAGTGGAATCAACAAGAGTTCCACCAGAAGAGGCTCGAATCAGAGCAGAAGATGCCATGATGTTGCTCCAGGGTGCCTTAGTTTTGGTTAGAGTGACAAATGATACTCAACCTTTCCAAAGAGCAATGGCAAAAATTCCACAGATTTTAATACCAGAGTAAATGATTAATTGTTTTGCTGAAGACTAGTTGCAGTTTGACCAATATTGACGGAATGTATCTGGTAATCAACTTCCGCTTCTTCCAGGAAGATAGTTATTTTGTGACTGTTGGGTGTAGACCAGTAGTATAGTTCGATGGTCATGAGCTTTGTAGGGCGATCGCAATAAATTAACTGACGATTATTTTTAGTTTACTGAATCTGAGATAAATCTAAATTAAGCAAATATTTTATTTTTGTTTTTTGCTACTAAATCTTATTAATCAAAATCACAGCATTAATCTACTCATTATTTCAAAATAGATATAGAGATTACAGGTCATATATTTCAATTAAATAAGCTTTGTTTTTAGTGAGTTGACTTTCACCTATAGATTATGGAATTTAAAGCTCATCTTTAAAAATTGAATATTTTTAAGCTTTTGATTGTTCAAAAAACCAGTTGTTAATTAAATCTATAACTCGAATATGAAAAGTGACTCTAAAAACTTTATAGTTCAAATAATTAACTTTTTTCTATATATACATTTGTATAAATTTTCTTCAATAAAATCGGGAATGTTTGCAACATTTTCAATGCTTGCTTTTCTATTAATTATTCATACGCAATTTGATAATGAAGAAGCTATATTTTCAAATTCACTAGAGTCATATCGAGAAGAAAAATGGGTTACTAATCCTGGTAGTTTTGTAGAATTACCACCATACGGAACTGTAGATATGTCTAAAGTTATAATAGTCATTCCCGAAAATTGCAGTCGAGAAAATGCCCTAAGAGGTAAATATTTAGCAGATAGACTCGTTAGCATAGATGTCCCTGTTTCTCTCCGAAGTAGCATATCATTTAGCCAAATTAATAGTATGAAAAATTATCGCAAGGTAAATTCTGTAATGACAGGCGATATCCCCATAGTTTTAGTAGGAAGTAAGGGAAAATCCAACCCATCTTCAAGAGAAATTCTTTATGAATATTATCTCATTAATCCATAGTTTTTTGGCAAGCATTAATTACATTTTAATTAAACTCGACTGTTTTTAATTACTACCACTGAAATTTAGTAGATGGTTTTCACTTTACGTAAGATATTATTCTAGTTAAACCAATTCTCTAACTGTAAGTTTGGGACACGGTTAAACTCACTAACATTATTAGTAACTAAAGTCACCTCTAAACTAAGAGCATGAGCAGCAATTAAAGTACCTAAAGAGCCTATTGGTGTTCCTTGTTGTTCTAACTTTGCTCGAACATCTCCGTAAATAATAGCAGCAGCGCGCTCAAAATCTACTACGATCAACGGCAAGAGAAATTGTGTTAGTGCTTGTTGATTTTTACTGGGAAATTGGCTTTTTTGTACGCCTAATTCGAGTTCTGCCACTGTAATAGCGGAAATACCAATGTCACCAACTTGATAGGCGTTAAATCTTTGCAAGACTTCTGGTGGTTTCTGCTTGATGATATAGATGCAGATATTAGTATCGAGTAAGAATCTCATTTAAAAACTTTCTCTCTCTTGAGATTCTGGTTGTTGACGACCTTCCTCCATAAAATCGTCAGAAAATTGTTCTAAGCTATCGAACAGAGTTGACCAAGAATCTTCGTAGGGTAGCAACACTACTGCATCACCCACCCGCTTGATAATTACCTTGTCTCCCTCAAAACGATACTTTTTTGGCAGCCTAACGGCTTGACTTTGACCATTTTGAAATAGTTTAGCGGTTTCCATCACAATTCAAATCTTAGTGTATATTTTCAGTATATACTTTATGTAAACAAGAATCTATACAGCGATCGCTGATAAATTGTCTATTTATCTACTTCTAACTCGTCGATCGCTTCAAAATCATCATGTCGCAACTTCGCTTTACCATCCTCTTGTAAAACCCATAACTCCCGATGAATCAGACCTTTGATGTTTAGTCTTGATTAGGATTAATTTCTAAAATGCGATCGTCATTTATTACCAAAACTTTTTTTGATCGAAGGTAATTTTTATCTCTTCAAGACAAATAATTATTGTGTACATGCCTGATATCATCAGCCTTCTGAACAAGTTGTTCAATATACAGGTTCGGTTTTCACTACTTAAAGTTAGTAAAACTCTATCTCTGGATTGATACTTCTAAGTCAAGTTTTTGTTATATTTATTTACATAAAATACAAATAACTTAACAAATAGGAGTTCGTTAATGACTACCTTATTAATCGCAGTAATTCTCATCGGTTGGACAGCAGCAGCAGTAATCGGTACCCAGGCTTACTTTCGCGGCGAGCAAACCAAGCCAATTCACGAGCGCAACCTCAAATCCGAGTCTTTTGAATTGTTAGCCAAATCATTTACAGGAAGAGATACTGACTACGGCGATCGCGTTCCTGCTTTTGCCTTAGATACTTACACTAGCAATAATCTACCCCGAGGATAGTACTAAAAGTTTTCTCCATAACGCACAACCCTAAGAGCCAGATAGCGATTTAATTAGAACCAGTCTAAATGAACCGCAACCCAGCTTTCAGGGTTGTTTTTTGTATATTCAAATTTTTAAATTAACCTGGTGATTCAAGCAATTTAGTTTGATCTGGGAAATGATTAGCCTGTAAAGTCGCCCGAAAGGACAACTAACCATAACATTCCTATTTCGCTAACTGTAATTCCCTTAAATCTTTTATTCAGCCGTTGCCAACTCTGTACTGCCACGAGTGCGACGACGGGTTAAAGTGTTAAACAGCATTACACCAATGGCTTTGATCAAATTGCCTTCAAGTTCTTGGAACAATTCCATATTCTTGCCAAAAGCCGCGTTAGCTTCGTCCACAATTTTTTCAGCAGTCGCTTGATCTATCGGCAAATCATTCATTGCAGCACGGTATTTATTTTTGAAAGCTTTTTCGTCAGAGATATTCTCAAACTCATAAAAAGCAGTTCCTTCACCATCAGTAAGATTCATTGCTCTTTGAGAGATTTTCTTTAAAATTTGTCCACCAGACAAATCTCCCAAATAGCGAGTGTAGCAGTGAGCTACCAACAATTCTGGTTGTGTCTCAGCAATCTCTCTAATTCTCGCGACATAAGCTTTACCTGCTTTAGTATTCTTAGCTTCTTCGCGCCAGTTAGCACCATAATAGAAATGTAAATCTTGCTCCAAACTCTGCTTACGGTTAAGTTCAGAAAAATAAACTTTAGACACTACGGGATGATCCTTTAGCCTCTCCATCTCTTCTTCCATTGCGGAATAGACAAAATAAAGACTAGTGACTAATTTGCGATAGGATTTTTTTTCGACTACACCTTTGAGAAAACATTTTACAAAACCAACATTTTCTGCCATTGTGTGGGACTTCTTAGTTCCTTCACGCAACATTGTGGCTAAATTGACACTCATACTAAAATTTCCTATTTTTTTATGATTAACTTGCTGATCTATTAATTCTGTAACAAAAGATCTAAAAAACTACCTAGTCTGTTAGCGTAAACTGAATTAATGAGAATTGTTATTAAGAATTCTTACATCCAGAATAATTGCTAAAACCATTAGTGTCACTTGAAAATTGTCAAGTATTTTTAGCTCAAAAGTAACCAAAATTAAACTAAGGGGCTGATTAATAAAATTCAGAAGCGATCTACAATTGTAGCTTTATTTCGAGTAGGCGCTCACTTTATTAGATATTAAATATTAATTTAATAATTCAAGAAAGGCGAGTAAAATAAGTAACAAAAC
>JBCDEP010000233.1:0-6877 GCA_039179675.1 Cyanobacteria bacterium P01_G01_bin.67 | reverse complement strand
GTAGTTCGTAGCGAGCTAGCTGTTGTTGCTGTTCGAGATCGGATAAATCAATGGTTTTCTTCTTGAATAACAGTGCCTGTAAAATAGGGTTTTCCGAGATGGGAACATTAGAGGTCGTTGCCTGGCGCCAATCGTTAGAATTCTCAATAATCTTTTGAGCTTCATGGGGATTATATAAACCGACACACTGCATAAAGCGATCGCTTTTAGTCCAGAGAGAGAGAGAACAACCATCCACCTTGAGAGCTAATCCCAATTCTTTGGCGATCGCCGCAAACATCACTGGTGGTTCTAAACTAGAGCGAATAGTTGCAGTAATGCGATTAATCGTGGTTTCTCGATTTGCTAACTCCAGTAACTTTTCTCGGGCTAACATTTGAGACAACATCAAATTGGCATGAGTTGCCATCATCTTGATAACTGTCAGTTCTTGTTGTTGCCAACAACTATTTTCTTGAAAACGATGTATGGTTAATGAAGCAACTAAATTTACTTGGTTAAATAGTGGGATAGTTACTGTCGAGGCGATATTAGCTGCTAAACAAGCTTGATAGCTCTTGAGCTGTAGCCAGGAATTTGATGCTTCTTGCCAATTGATAGTCAAAAATTCTTGGTCAACAATTTGTGCCTGAGGAGTAATTGTTAGTTTGAGTAAATCTAGATCGATTGGCAGAATGTCCGCGCTCGATTTCTGATAAAAAAAGTATTTTGGACGAGCAAGAGGTAATTGCTCTAGATACAGTATGGCAATGTCTATGTCTACCAATCGAACTACAGTGTCAACTATAGCCTGTCCGATTTTCTCCCAAGATAAATCTTTGATTAATTGACTATGTTCACTTTGAAGCATTAATTTAAATTTTGCTTTGTGTTTGACAAGTAGATTTCATGGGTTAGACATAGAATGGAGAATTAGTTGAATCAACTTATCCTAGATCGTGACTGTCAAGGCGATCCCATCTGGAGCGACTTCCAAAACAATTGATCAACAGCACCACTCATATAGAAGCTATGAACATATATTAGAGTTGAAATCTGCTCCCAATATTCTAAAAGTTAAAATAACGGTAGACTTAAATATTCTTAGTATTATTGTTCCCAAATAAATAAAAAAAACACTGTTTTCCGATAACAACTACAATAATTGAGAAATCTGTACTTACTTATCAGTTAATGGTTTTACAATCACTTGATAATAATGTTAATAACAACCAGAGGTTAACCATTCATCCCGCTACAGCAGAAGATACTAGAGCAATTAGCGCAGTTTTAGTCCAGGGTTTTTACAGTTTTCCTGACTTTGCTAATTGGATTTATCCAGTCTTGCAGTTTACAATTAATGAGGATTTGCGTTATCGTTTGCGCTCACAGTCACCAGTCTACAATTGCTTTGTTGCCAAGCTCTCTCAGCTCAATACTCAAAGCCTATCTGCGGATGATTCCGAATTAATCGTAGTTGGAACTATAGAGGTGGCGCTGCGCTCCCTTTCTCTATGGTCTTCAAATCCACAGTATCCCTATATCTCCAACTTAGCAGTCGCTCCAGATTTCCGCCGTTTGGGCATTGGGCGTCAACTCCTAGCCAAATGCGAACAAACTGCTTTAGATTGGGGTTATCAAGAAACAAGACTGCATGTTTTAGATAGTAATAACCCAGCTAAACAGCTATATGGTGAAAACGGATATCAGATTTCTCAGATTGAAGCCAATTGGGGAAATTTATGGTTTAACTATTCACCTCGTCTATTACTAAGGAAACAAATCTCAACATGCTAAAGATTTAGTGTTAATTTCAAAGCTATGGTGCTAAGTTTAAACTAATCTGCTAAATGACTAAGCTTAGATGATGGCATTTAAAGAGTGAACCAGAAAAATACTAATAGTCAGTTTCAGATCAGATCCGCAGAATTTATAGGCTCTGATAGCTCAGAGCTGGATTATGTCCAGCAGCTTTTAGCAAAATTAGAAGCAAAAGAATTATTAATTATTAATCCCCGCCGCAAAAATGGTCTAATCATCTACAAAAAGTACCATGCCGAATTTGCTGGACCTGGAGCAATTATTGGCGGGCAATTCGATCAGGGTGTAACGAACTTGTTAGCGGTAGGTAATGTTTCTCTCATTTATCCTCAAAATTCTGAAGCAAAAAAACAAGCATATAAGATGCGTCGCCAGTGGGTTAGATTGACGAAGCAGATTATTGATAATCCTCAGCCGACTGAAAGAGCCCAAGTGATCTTGAATCAATTCGAGCATTGGTTTGATGTTGAGACAGTTGCAGAGCTTCCTGACGAGGCTTTTGCTTTATTGGTGGGAGTTCTACCTCAAACAATTCGTAAAGTAAGAAACATTGAGTTGCTTTAAGTACAGAGTTTATTGTGATAATAGATAAAACTTGTTTTAGATCTACTTAACCAAATATGTCGGAACCGATTACTCCTGAAATTAGCGATCGCATTTGTAAGCACATGAATGATGATCATCGTGACGCGATCGCTTTATATGCCAAAGTTTATGGCAAAGCACTTCAAGCTGAGACAGCAACTATGAACTCAATCGATCCTCAAGGAATGAATATTGACGCTCAAATTGAGGGTGAGACAGTTCCTATTCGAGTAGAGTTCGATCATACCCTTAAAGATGCAGCAGATGCCCATCATACCTTAGTAGCTATGATCAAACAGGCGCGAACTGCATAAAGAATTAATCATAAATCGCCAGTTAATTCACAAAATCTCAGTCCGAAAATGGCTAAAAGATGGGGCATGTGCCCCGTTCAAGTTTTGCTAATTAAGCTAATTTAAGCCAATTTCTATTTTTAATTTTTAGTATGATTTTGCCAACTAAACGAGGTCAGTAATCTAGAGATGAATTCTCCTTCAATCACTCATCAGCCTATTTTGGATGCTTTACAGCGCTTAATTCAAGTAGTCGCTCAGCTTAGATCTCCTGATAACGGATGCCCTTGGGATTTGGCACAAACTCCACAGACTTTAATTCCTTATGTAATTGAAGAAGCCTACGAAGTAGTTGATGCCCTACAACAGGGAGACAAAACTGCGATCGCTGAAGAACTGGGAGATTTACTGTTACAGGTTGTTTTACAAACTCAAATTGCTAGTGAACAGCAAGATTTTACTTTAGAAGATGTAGCGAGAGGTATCACTGAAAAGTTAATTCGCCGTCATCCCCATGTTTTTGCGGACTTAAAAGTCAATAGCGCAGCAGAAGTTAATCATAACTGGGAACAGATTAAAGCAGCTGAAAAAGGAGAAACTCCAGAACAAACTCGGTTACTCAGCCGTAAGTTAAGACGCTATGCTCGTAGTCTTCCTCCTTTGATGGCAGGAATGAAAATCTCCACCAAAGCAGCTGCATCAGGCTTTGAATGGTCAAATATAGATGGTGTTTGGTCAAAATTTGAGGAAGAATTGGGAGAGTTTAAAGCAGCTTTAGCCACTGACGATAAAACACATCAACAAGAGGAGTTGGGAGATTTACTGTTTACTATTATCAATATTGCTCGTTGGTATGATCTTAGTCCCTTTGATGGTTTACAAGGAACTAACCGCCGTTTCATCCAACGTTTAGAAATGATGGAACAGTTCGCTCCTCTCCCTTTAGCCGATTACGATATTAAAGAGTTGGAATCTTTGTGGCAGAAAGCTAAAGCAGAACTTCAAAGTCAAGACGAAATTAAATCAAAGAAAACTATTGAAAAGATTGATGCTTCTGAATCAAGATCAGAAATGATGAATGATAATTAAATAATGGTCAATGTTGAAATCATATATGACTGGATCGTAATTGGTGCAGGTATTACAGGTGCCAGTCTCGCCTACGAATTAAGCCAACAAGGTTATCAAGTTCTACTATTTGAAAAAAATCTAGAACCAGACAACGCCACTGTATACAGTTATGGTGGTTTAGCTTACTGGTCAGGAACAGATGCCTTAACTCGCACTTTAGGACAAGAAGGTCTGGAACTGCATCGCCATCTTGCAGCAGAATTAGAGGCGGAGACAGAATTTAGAGAATTAGATTTAGTTTTAACTATTGATCGTCAGGATAATCCTGAAACTATTGCGAGTAATTTTAATCACTTTGCCGTAACTCCAGAATTACTTAACGTTCAGGAAGCCTGTGTTTTAGAGCCACTGCTAAATCCTAATGCAATTTCGGGAGTCTTAAAATTGCCTCATGGTCAGATAAACCCTCAAAAAACGGCACAAGCTTATATTCAAGCTTTTGAGCGTAATGGAGGAAAAGTTATTTATGAAGAGGCAGAGGCTCTATTATGGCAGCATCAAAATGTGATTGGCATTAAAACTCCAAATAAATCCTATTATGCCGATCAGACAGCTATCTGCGCGGGAGGCTTATCGCGATCGCTTTTACAGCGATCAAATATTGAACTCCATAATTACTTTACTCATGCTCAACTGATTATGACCCCACCTGTTGAACTGGAATTAGGTACGGTGGTAATGCCAGCAGTTCAACGCCGATTTAGATTGGAGTCTGAGACAATGGATTTTACCATTGAGAATAATTCTTTTGACAACCCCGAACTGTCAATCTTAGATGCAGGAGCAGTGCAGTTTCTCGATGGTAGATTATGTCTGGGTCAAATTAGTGCGATCGCTCCAGACCCAAAGTTCAAATTTGATCTCTCGGCAGCTGAAGCTCAAATTCGCCACGAGGTTGGCACAATCTTACCTTTATTAGAAGATATTCCTGGAAGATGCCATAGTTGTCTTGTAGCATTCAATAATCAAGGAATTGCTTTAGTGGGTGAAGTGAAAAATTGTCAGGGGCTTTATATATTTTCAGGTTTTACTAGCACTTTAGTTTATGCTCCTATTCTGGCGAGACGTTTTGCTCGCTGGACAAAAGGCAACCAAGACCAGGTTATTGAGCAATTACAGTTAGTTCTAAATAAATCGCTCAAAATCTGTTAATTATGTTAATTATAATTACAGCGATACAGACTTAGAAACAGGAAACTTATTTACTTATCACTTGCGAGTGATTAACTTATCTTTTCTTCCCAATCAACCAACTGCAACAAACAAGCTCAGCTATTAATGTAGTAGCTGAGCTAATCTAGAGCAACTAAATAACTAATTGCTTGGAACTATCAATTTGTAAGGCACTATTATTGAACCTCCACACCACGGTAGACTAAACGACCCGTTGGCTTAAGAGTTATATCCTGTTTTAGGTTATGAGTAGCCCATTGTTGACCTCTGAACTTTCCTTGAACCTGACCCATTGCAACAGGTAAAGTTGCTGGAGTTTGCTCGTAACTAACACCGCGATATTGTAATTTCATAGTCTCGCCTCTAATGTATTGAAATGATTGGTTAGGTGCGTTCCTTCGGTTTATCCCTACTTCCGTTCTTCGAGTCAGAAGAATGAACGATAACTACTCGATAATTATTTAATGTTTATATCTTGTTGAATAATGCTTTGCTCTACCACAGGGTTATTTAGCGGTTTAAAGATGCTAATTAACCTCCACACCACGGTAGACTAAACAACCCGTTGGCTTAAGAGTTATATCCTGTTTTAGATTTTGAGAAGCCCATTGTTGACCTCTGAACTTTCCTTGAACCTGACCCATTGCAACAGGTAAAGTTGTTGAAGTTTGCTCGTAACTAACACCGCGATATTGTAATTTCATAGTCTCGCCTCTAATGTACCGTAATGAATTTATGAGGCGCGTTCCTTCGGGGTTTCCCTACTTCCGTTCTTCAAGTCAGAAGAATGAACGATTCATTTTTATTTCTGTATCTATTGTTACACTTTTTTAAGAAAAAAGTCAACTAGCAGCCAAGAAAAATAATTTTTTGGCAATGCTTGAATAAAATGGTGATCGCTCGTTAAGTGTGTGAAGCATGTAAGTTAATTTTTCACAATAACTACAGCACTCAAATTTAAGAGGAAATTCTTAAAAAAATCCAAAAAGACGAAATAAGAATTTTAAAATCATATATTATTTACTTGCTACAAATACATAACAAACAATGTGATCTGACAAATATCAAGAAAAAATCACCTAATTAAACGGTTAATCAAACCTGACAATCAACTTAGATTTAGTGCTAACGCAGTGATTGTAATTGTGGATTAATTTAGCGCTAGTGAATCTATCCTTTTAAACATAAACTGTTGAGGATTTAAGCTTATTTCTACAGTTTGTTACTACCTTACTTAAGCAAATAAGCATCAGTCCTAGCTGTTATCAATTACAAATATGAGTTCATGAGCGATTCCTTAAGCCAAGCAATATCTAATTTAGATAAAGTATTTGACATTTTTAATGTCGGCAGATTAATTTTCTATCCTGCTGCTGGGGGATTAGCAATTTATCCGTTAGTAATGATTGTAAACTTGCTAACTCTAGAAAAAGAATCAATACCATCCAATTTACTGGCACCAAACCTAATTATTCCCTTACAAAATGGTAATCCCTGGCTGGCTTTCTTTGGGGCATCTTTGATCGTAGGTTTTTTAGTCGTTATTGTTGGTTATACTCAAATTATTATACCTTCAAAAAATCAACTAGATAAAGAGCTAAAAGACTTTAATTTAAATCAATCTGCTATTAAAAAACGAATTACCTATCGCTATCCATTGTTACGAAATAACCAAAAAGAAGAAAACTATCATGCGTGGTTAGTAAATGAATACTTTCGTTACGTAGAAATTGCCATTTATATTCCTTTAGGTTTCTTTATAGGCTTGATTTCTTTTGCAGGTTATATACTTGTTTTCTTATTCTCAAGTATTAATATAGAAAATGTAACTATTGGAGACACCTATAATGCTGTACTTCTACTATTAATTATATGTGCGTTTATTTCTTTTCTAC
>JBCDEP010000196.1:0-10605 GCA_039179675.1 Cyanobacteria bacterium P01_G01_bin.67 | reverse complement strand
CTCAAATAAATATTTTTACTATAAATTATCTTTAATAAAATTTAATCACTAAATCAAGAAATTAGTTCAGCGTCTTATTTACTAATTGACAGGGGCAGTGATTTTAGACTCCTGCCATAATTGAGCGAGCAGATATTCACAATCATGACTAATTTCACAGACAAATATTCCTGCTTCACTATCCTCAGCCTGTGCAATCCAAGTACCAGATAAAGAAACTTCTATATAGTCTTCATCACAGGGTACAATTCCAATCTGTTCTTGCTTGGCTAAATTAACAAATTTTTTCAGACAGGTAAGATTGGTAGGAAATACTAAAGTAGCGATACTTGATTCAGTAAATACGCCGACTGCGGCACGTAAGTTCAATAATATTCTCTCTGATTTCCAAACTGCGACTGACTTGGATAGGTATTCCAAACAAACGTCATCTTCTAAATATGTGATTTTTAACATGAAATGCTTCGCTCCTTAAAGATCAAATTTAATCTTGCTGATAATTCAGGTTTGGGAAATTTTATCTGAATTAAAATCGTCTATAACTTAACTTTTGACTATTTACACAGCTTTGGCATTGACACAAATCACCCTTAAGTTGTTCATTTAATGTTCATCAAGAACAGTTACAACCTCCCCCAACTAGTTTTAAGACAGTAGAACAAGTAAACATTTGTTAATTTAACAGCTTGTTTTAGGATATCTGTTGGAGTTTAATTCTGCTGCTGCTCTGTTTCCAAGGCAATTTCGTTCAGTTTATTTTTAGACCGCAAACCTATATATATTGATAGTTATGTCCTCATATAGGTTTGAGAGTTGATCAATATGCGTCATCAATTATTTTCTCAACTTGAAAGTAGTGAGACAATTGCAGATCAATAAACAATTTTGAAGACACGCTATATTGGAAATAACAAGCAGAAAGTTATGAAAACAACATTAAGTTTTTCAAAAAGGCTTTTCAAACTTGGTTTTTAATACTACACTTATATTACCGTATATGTCTAGTATCTAGAGGAAAAAAAATGCGAACTTTAACTCGCACATCTACAACCGAAATGGAAGTTACCAGTATCCGCTTAGAGCGTAGTCTCAAAGATAAGCTGAAAGAATTATCTGGTAATCAAGGTTATCAAGCCTTAATAAGAGATATTCTTTGGAACTACGTTCATCAGAAATCTGGAGACTATCGTCCTCAGTTTGCTCGTTCTGATATTCGCGCTACAGTTGAAGCTACTGCTCGCAAAGATGAAAGCTGCGCTCTTACTGGAAAATTAATTCAAGAAAATGAACCAATGCTTCTTGGATTTACCATTTATGGAGATCTGGTTCCTCTGAGCGTTGAAAGTGTGACTGAATAGTATTTCTCTTTTGGAGAACAGGTAAGTTTAGTGGTATTTAGATTTGATTGATCTCCCTAGGCTTTCTGTTTCTCCAACAAATTTTTCACTTAAAACTCTAGATATTACTAGCATTTAATCATCAAGATAACCATATATTACCGAGTTATATTCAGCGTTAGGTAGTAAAAAAAACTAAAATATTAATTGATATAGGAAGATAAATTCTTGATAAGTTTCAGTGGCTGTTCTAGTTCGGCATTGCTCTAATTAAATTAAATAGGGTATCTGCCGATTATATTTGGCACAGTTACTTAACTTTATTGATTTATCATCACTCTAAAAGGAGCTACTAAACAGATGACAGAAGCTACAAAAGCCAAGACTGTTGAAAGAGGTATTCAATTAACCCCGACTGCTTTTAAACACATCAAAATGCTGCAAGAACAGCAAGGTAAAGAACTGTGTCTTCGTGTAGGAGTCCGTCAGGGTGGCTGCTCAGGCATGTCTTATATGATGGACTTTGAAGAGCCTGAAAAGATTGGGGATCTTGACGAGGTATTTGACTATGATGGGTTCCGAATTGTTTGCGATCCCAAAAGCCTTTTATATCTCTATGGATTAGTTTTAGACTACAGCAATGCCATGATTGGTGGTGGTTTTGAGTTTACCAATCCTAATGCAGCTCAAACTTGCGGTTGCGGAAAATCCTTTGGTGTTTAACTCCCTTTAGACATAGCGGCATAATTTAAAAATTGATTACTTGGGAATTAGACAGGTTCGTCACAATGTGGTGAGCCTGTTTTTAATTTTTCTTTGATTCTTGCCTCACATTTTAAAATTGATTAGAGACTTAAAACTCTTGACAACAAGCATTTCGGCAAATAATTCTAGTTTTCTATTCAAGAGAGATCATAAAATACTTGACTTAAAAATCAATTTTTTTTATGCTGGTTATATCAAAGTTGATTTTTAGATCAACTAAGGTGATTCTGGATAGAGATAATGAACCAATATCAAGCAAAAAGTAACACGAAAGAGCCAAGAATCCCTGCCAGCAGAGAGATAACTAGCGCTTTTAAACAATTATTAGAACAATATCAGCAAAGCTCCTGTCAAATTGCGACTAGAGAAGAAGAAGCAGAAAAGAAGAAGCACCAGGAGTTGTTGAGTAAAACAAATGATTATTCGGTTGATAATATAGTTAGCGAAATGGCATCTTTGCGATTGAGCTTTGGCAATAGAATTTCTCAATTGACTACAGAATTGTCCAACGAGTCTAATAAGTTAAATGAACTTAGAACAGCGATCGCAGTTGAACAAGAGAATCTACAACGATTAAACCAAATTCGCCTCGTGGCAGATGCCTTGCATATCCTGAAACAAGAGCATCAAGCTATAACAGCAAATCTTCAAGCTCAGACGGCGAGGGTTAAAGAGACCATAACTCAAGAGATAGCAGAAACAAAAAGGCAGTGGTTAACAGAAGAGGCTGAATTCACAGTCAAGATTCAAGAAGCAGCTGAGTTGTTAACAAATAACAGAATACTCGAAGAAGCCGATTATCAATACGAACTGGAACGTCAAAGAACGGTGGAACAAGATGAGTATGAATCAGATCTGCGTTTGCAGAACAGGGAATTGTCAGAATTAGAGCAAGAGAAAAATAAAGATTGGTCGGAAAGAGAACGATATCTTTCGAAGCATAAAAGCAAATTTGCCAAAAATCAGGAGAAAATTGCAGGTTTTGAGGCACAACTGCAAGAAGAATATAACAAAGCCAAAGGAAAGGCGATCAAAGAGGCTGATAGCAAATATAAGGTAGCAGCGGATCTTCAGGATAGAGAATGGTCAGCTACTCAGCAAGGGTACGAATTAAAAATAGCCTCCTTGACAACAGTAGTTGAAAATCAGACCGTACAAATTTCCGAGATTATGTTGCAGTTACAGGAAGCTAATTTGCAAGGGCAAAATCTAGCAATACAAGCTTTTCAAAACACAGCTAACTAGCTCTCCAATTAATAATCATCAACTATCTACCATTAAAATCATGGCAATTAATTCTAAAAGTACCAAGGCAGAAATTCTAGCGGCATACAAAGAAATAGAACAGCAAAAGAAAATATTATATTAGAGTCTGAAATCAATAAAAAAGTAGCCCATAATTCTCCTTTACCAGTAAAGATATCTCAAGCAATACCTCTGGCGTCTTCACTAGTCCTCAAGTGCCAGAAAATTGTTGACACGATTCAGTCCTTAGAGCAGATTCAGGAAAATTTTGGCAGTGTGATTAGTAACTTGTCGGAAAATCTGATTACGAAAGCGACAGACCTAGAACATATTCAAACTGTGATCGCTCAAAAAAAACAAGAACTTAAAAATCTTTACGAGTTTACTGATATTGAGTAAGCATCTATTGATGATTTAATCGAACAGTATCAAATATTAGCCAAGAAATGTGATGCCGAGTTTAAGCAACAGCAGGTAAAAGAGCAACAGGAGGTTGAGACTTTAAAACAAGCCTGGGTTAAAGAACAGCAAAATCAAGCTCGATTAGTTACTCAGAGAAACGAAGAGTACCGTAAAACTCAGCAGCGAGAGCAAGAAGAATATCAGTATAATTTAGACCTTAATCGAGATTTGGATGAATTGCAATACGAACAGGATAAAAAGCTGCGACACCAGAAGCTAGCAGATAGTCGTCACTTACTGGAACAGCAATGGCAGGAAAAAGGAACGGAGATAGGGCAGCAAGAGCAAGAATATGCTGAGGCTAACGCTAAAGTGGAGGCATTTACAGAGCAATTACGCACTAAAATTAAGCAGGGAACCGAGGAAGGTAAAGGAATTGGGACATATCAAGCTAAAGTAAAAGCAGATTTAAGAGCAAAAGAAATTGAGGGTGAAAAACAAAACTATCAATTAAAAATAGATTCATTGGAACAAACTATTAAACATCAATCAACCAGAATTAGTAATCTGTCACAAAAGCTGGATAGCTCTCTGCAACAAGTCCAGAATTTAGCTGTTGAAGCTCTTGAAGGAAAATCTAACCACAGTTCTTTTGAAGCAGTAAAAGCGATCGCTATTGAACAAGCAAAAATATCACATAAGAGCAAATAATCATTTAAAATTTAACCTCATACAGGATTAAACGCAGTATGTTAATTGGTTAGAACATAATAGTTAACTCTTTATAAATAGTGACTATAAAAGTAATTTGATGCCACAGGTATTGCAGCAAACAATCAGGAAATTACAGAGTAATAGCGTGATTTTTATTAAATAGTCGGTAATAAAAAGTCTCTTTAGTAATGTTAATACTTGGCATCTTGTATGTAGTTAGATAATTAGATCCTCCTAATTATGCAGTTAATTAGTGCAATTTCAATTTTTCTGACCACCAAATTACCATTCTCAAAATTTGTGGTGGATTCAATTAATGGCATCTTAATAGCTGTGAATCGAGAATACACCCCAAGCATTTCTGATGTAAAGAGCGCAAAATTTTCGAGGATCGAGATTAAAGGAGATTTATCAATTATGTAGATAATTTTTTCTACCTATTGATATATTGATGCGGCAAAATTATCTAGAGCCGCATCAGACCATTGCTGGCAATATTAAACAACTGAAACAAGCTTAACCGTTAACCACCATCACATTGCCGAAATCTAGCAGAATAGACAGTATTGCCTCAAGTATTTTACTAAAACACTAACCTGATATTTTTTCAAAATGCTATCTATTCAAGCTGTTGACTTAGTTTCTCATTAGTAGTAAATTACTAATTCAGAACAATTGAGAATTAATTTTAATAGAAGCTTTATGTCTAATCGGATTAAAACTATAGAATTATTTTTAGCTCTAGGATTTGCTACTGCTGTGGGAACTTCAGCTCTCGCTAATAATCTTGATGAAACAAGTGAATCATTTGATCGGGCTAGTTCAGATTATCTGTTAGTAGCTGAAGGTGGTGAAGGTGGCGAAGGCGGTGAAGGTGGCGAAGGTGGTGAAGGTAGTGAAGGTGGTGAAGGTGGCGAAGGCGGCGAAGGCGGTGAAGGTGGTGAAGGCGGTGAAGGTGGCGAAGGTGGCGAAGGTGGCGAAGGCGGCGAAGGCGGTGAAGGTGGTATTTCCACTGGAGATTCTGATGTCGACTACATGACTACTCTAGGATTAATGAAGGGTCATTTAATGGCTGCTCAAGAACTTATTGCCCTCGAAAACTACGAACAGGCTGAGCCTCATATTGGGCACCCTGTGGAAAAACTTTATGGCGATATTGAACCTATATTGCCTGAAAAAGGAGTAGACGACTTTAAACCTACTTTGAATCAGCTACAGGAAGCTATTAAATCAGCCCCAGAATCACCAGAAATTCAAACCTTATTAGACCAATCTTTGAACTCTATTGACGATGCGATCGCAGCTCTTCCTGAAACACAGCTAAATTCACCAGAATTTGTCTTAAACGTCATCGTGGAAATGCTAAAAAATGCTGCCACTAAATACGAAGCTGCTATTATCAATAATCAATTTGTGGAGATTGAAGAATATCAAGATTCTAGAGGGTTTGTCCTCTATGCCGATGAACTATACCAAACTGTTGCTGAGGAAAAAGCGGCAGCCGATCCTCAAGAACATCAAACTATTACCGCTAGCTTGGCAGAACTGCAAACTGCTTGGTCATCAATTCAGCCACCTGATGTCCCCGTAAAAGAGCCTTCAGAAATTTACGGCTTAGTTTCTCAAATCGAATTTAGCAAATAGCTCGGCAATCGAAAGCAGGATAAAACGCTAGTGAATATGAGGAGCGGTGGCTTTCTCATTGTCGATGAGCAACAAGTTAATAAATTAATACTTATTGTTGCTCATCTGTTACTAAATGGGGCATATGGCAAGGGAGATTATTTTGGACAGATCGTCGTAAGATGACTGGTGAAGCGCCGCACTAACCCTTAGATCGATCGTGGTCGAAGCGACGACCTGGGAATCGCAGATTTTCGCATTTATCTGCCTTGATTACTTCTGCACCACAACAATAGTTGCTAGCTATTTTTCTGATTTAACATGAAACATTTTGGTCTTCTTTGTCCTCCAGGTGTAGGGCACCTAAATAACTTTATGGCATTGGGCTCTGAACTCCAACGCCGAGGACATCGAGTTACTTTATTTGGGTTACCTGATACCGAATCACATGCGATCGCTGCCGAGCTAAACTATTGCTCAATTGGTGCAGAAAAGTATCCTCTAGGCAGTAATAAGCGATCGCAGAAATTGTTGAGTAACTTAGATGGTATTCCCGCCCTACTTTATACAGTTGAACTGTTTCGTCAAGGTACAGAAATAGTTTTACAAGAAGTTCCGCCAGCTCTTAAACGACAGGCGGTAGAAGTCTTGCTAATCGATCAGGTAATGTTTGAAGGTTCAACTATTGCCGAACATCTTAATCTACCTTTTATAACTATATGCAGTGCGATTTTACTTAACTCAGAACCTAGTGTTCCTCCTACTTTAACAGGCTGGAAGTATGATTCTTCTTGGTGGGGTCAACTTCGTAATCAGTTGGGTACTAATTTATTAAAATTAAGTGGAGTTCCGATTCAGCTTCTAGTGAACAAATACCGCAAAATTTGGGGTTTAAGGCAATTATCAAATGACGATCAGCTCGATTTATGGTCAACCCGTGCCATTATTAGTCAGCAGCCATCTTCTTTTGAATTTCCGCGCCAGCAATTGCCCAAGTACTTTCACTTTGTAGGAGGATTAGTAAATAGCAAGACTCGTGCTAAGGTTCCTTTTCCTTGGGCGCAACTTACAGCTAAACCTTTGATCTATGCTTCTCTGGGAACTATTCAAAATAAGTTACTGTGGATTTTTATCCAGATTGCCTATGCCTGCTTAGGGTTAGATGTACAGTTAGTGATTTCTTTGGGAAGTGCCACTGAACCAGCAGAATTAGGTTACGTTCCTGGTTCTCCGATTGTCGTTACGACGGCACCACAGTTAGCATTATTACAGCGTGCTAGTTTATGTATCACTCATGCAGGAATGAACACCACCCTAGAGTCTTTGAGTAATGGTGTACCACTAGTGGCAATTCCTATCACTAACGATCAGCCAGCCGTAGCAGCACGTATTGCCTGGACAAAAACGGGTGAAGTAGTCGAGCTTAAGAACTGTACTATCGATGTCTTAAAAACAGCTATTGAGAGAGTCTTAACTCAATCAGAATATCGCCAAAATGCTCTAAAGCTCCAGGCTGAAATGGCACAAATGGGAGGAGTTGTTCGAGCAGCAGATATTATTGAACTTAATATTTGATCATCAACATTAAATGTTATTCCAAACGCTAACTCAAACTAATGAATCAAGATCGAGAGGGCGCATGATCTAAGTCTAGTCTAGTCATCAACTCAAAAATCTAACAGAAATGATCATGTTGCATTCCTGCCGATTTAGCCATGTTAATTAACTCTATAGCGATCGTGGTAAAGTTATGAAGACTATCATCAACTATCAAGTACGAATAGCTGCAAGTATAGGCATTCTGCTAACTCTGGGAAGTTGTTCTATTTTAAAAAATTCTACCTCCGCCTCCAGTGGGAATAATCTGTCCTCAACAAATGTACTTGTATCGACCAATGATATTACCGTTGCTAAAAATGTTAGAACTACTACTATAGTTGAAGGTCTAGAACGTCCTTGGGGAATGGCATGGTTGCCCGATGGCGCAATTTTAATCACTGAAAGACCTGGAAGATTGCGGATTGTGCGTAATGGACAGCTAGATCTCCAGCCTATTGCTGGAGTTCCTGAGGTTTTTGCCGTTAATCATGGTGGTTTGTTAGATATTGCGTTACATCCTGATTTTGAGCAAAATCGTTGGGTTTACTTTACTTATTCTCAAGGCAGCAATCAAGCAAATCATACGAGAGTTGCTAGAGCAACTTTTGATGGCACCAGTCTACAAAACTGGTCTGATATTTTTGCCGTCAACCTCAAAAAACCAGGTGGACAACATTTTGGTGCGCGTATGGTTTGGCTACCCGATAAAACAATGTTGGTGGCATTTGGCGATGGCGGTAATCCGCCGCTGCAATTAAATGGAGACTTAATTCGTAACCAGGCGCAAAATCTCAACTCTCATCTTGGGGCGGTGGTTCGGATTAATGATGATGGCTCTGTTCCCCAAGACAACCCAATGTTTCCAGACCCCAATGCCAATCCTGCTATTTGGAGTTACGGACATCGCAACATTCAGGGAATGACGATTAACCCTCTTAGTAATAGCATCTGGTCAACAGAACATGGTTCAAAAGGAGGCGATGAACTAAATTTGATGCAACCTGGTCAAAATTATGGCTGGCCAGAAGTTAGCTACAGTGATGAATATACTGGGGGAAAAGTTGCTAATATCAGCTCTCGTGCCGATGTCCCTGAACCCAAGGTTGTATGGACGCCGTCAATCGCACCATCGGGATTAGCAATCTATTACAGCGATCGCTTCACGCAATGGCAAGGAGATTTATTTGCTGGCGGGTTGGTCTCTCGTGATGTAAGGCGAATCGATCTTGATGATGAAGGTAATATTTTGCAAGAGGAATCAATTCCTATTGGTCAAAGAGTCAGAGATGTACGACAAAGCCCTAACGGTGGATTGTATGTCCTTACTGATGAGCAAAATGGACAGCTAATCCTTATGGAACCTGAGGTATAGGAAAAGTATTAACTATCAGTTACACAATGAGTCACTTATCAATTAGACGCTCAGCGATCAATTATGATTTTTACTATCGACCAGGTTTTAAATCCCGATGAGCTATTGCAGATCAATCAAACATTAGACCATGCTGAATTTGCCGATGGAAAGTTAACGGCAGGTTGGCACGCTAAGTTAGTTAAAAACAATCAGCAGTTGACGCGGGGAAAAACTCAGCAAGAGTTGCAATCTAGAATTCGCGCCGCATTGAATAAAAACCCTTTGTTTCAGTCTGCAATCAGACCTAAATTGATTCACTCTTTGTTGTTTAGTCGATATGACGTTGGCATGTCTTACGATACTCATGTTGACAATGCATTAATGAACAGTAGTTCAGGCTGTTATCGTTCTGATGTTTCCTTTACTTTATTCCTTAGTTCACCTCAAGCATATGCAGGCGGAGAGCTAGTGATTGAAGGAGTTCAGTCAGATCAAAGCTTCAAACTAGAAGCAGGAGCGGCAATTATTTATCCTTCAACCACCTTACATCGTGTCAATCCCGTAACTCAAGGGACAAGAACTGTTGTCGTTGGCTGGGTACAGAGTATAATTCGTGACCCTGGCGATCGCGAAATTTTATTTGACTTGGATACCGCACGTCGGGCGATTTTTGCCAAGTCAGGAAAAACTCCAGAGTTTGACCTGGTTTCCAAGAGTATTGCTAACCTTCTTCGTAAATGGTCAGAGGTATAAATGAGAGCTATTTTAGTAATAGCTCCTAACATGGTTATTAAATGTATTGATTGAGTATTAAAAGCTGAAACTGAGTAAGGATAATTATTATTTCTAGCTATTAACTATCGATTGCCCAAATTGTTGTCTAAATTCCTGACGATCATGCAAAATAGTGAAGTATTTGTCCATGCTAGTTAGTTCAAAAAGCATTCTGATTTGCTCGTTGATTGAACACAAATAAAAATCTACATCAGCAGAATTCAAGGTTTTAAGTGCTTTAACTAAAGCTCCCAAGCCTGAACTATCCATGAAAGTAACTTTATGGAAGTCCACCAAAACAGTATCTACTCCGCTCTCTATGCTTTGCTCAATCTGATGCTGGAAATCAGCAGTTTTGGTGCCGTCGAGAATACCCTCAGGTTCAATTATTTGAACAACAGAATTCATATAGTAAAGTAATTTTAAAATTTTTGAAGTCGTGAGTAAAGACCAGTATAACAAAGCCCTAGCAATATAACGAGTCTAAATTGCTCCCCAAGATAGCAGAATTTGAGTTGGCTCATAATCAACTAAGACAGATCCAATTAAATCAAAAAGGATTAGCTCTGAGGACAGTAGGCTAGAAGGATAGTTTGAATGCAGAATTTTGTCTATGTTTACTAGTATTTCTAAATTATTTTCGTCATCATAATTATAGTTTTATGTAAAGGAACAATCTTTTATATGGTCTTTGGCATTTGACTGATGAAAAACTGGACTAATTCTATAATCAAGTTTGGAAGATTATATCTAACAATTCTAGTAACAAACTGTATCAAATAATATAAAATT
>JBCDEP010000102.1:0-23447 GCA_039179675.1 Cyanobacteria bacterium P01_G01_bin.67 | reverse complement strand
CATAAAAGGAAAGCTGATAGTCATTGGCACTACCCCGCAGCTGAATCCGATCCTGTTGGGGATTGAAATCTTCGAGCACCCCATAAGAAGTAGCTCCTGCATCATTGGGATTGCGGTCGTTATAATACACCTGTTGGCGATCGCCCAAGACAAAGAGATCGGCACCGACACCACCAAATAAGGTGTCCTTTTCGTAAATAGCTGGCTGGAAGTTGTCAGGGTTAGTCCCGTTGAGGATATCATCCCCAAAGCCGCCAAAGAGCCGGTCATTATCTGCCCCGCCATACAAAGTATCAGCTCCTGATTCTCCCTGGAGTTCGTCTTGATTGGCTTCCCCCTGAAGTAAATCGCTATCTGCCCCGCCATTGAGTATATCTCCGTTATCCCCACCCAAGAGAGTATCACTCCCTCCACCACCAAGGAGATAATCTCGATCGCCCTCTCCCTGGAGCAAATCGTTACCATCGTTACCGACAATAGTATCGTTCCCGTTGTTTCCCGCGATGCGATCCCTCCCACTCCCACCAAACAACTCGTCTTGATAGGGTGTTCCCTGAATAATCTGAGGAGTAGTAGCTTGTGGAGTACCAAAAACCACATAAGCTGTGCCTTCTTGAGTGTATTCTCCTCCCAGATCGACCCCAGGCGCACTCACAATCAGATCGTCAGCACCATCACCATTTAGATCCCCGCCAATACTAACAGCACTTCCTAGTAGATCCTCACTATTAAGTCCGACAATTTTCAATCCAGCGTTACGGTCAAGCTTAGTTAAATCGATTTGATCAGTAAAACCACTCCGATTACCAAAAATAATATAGGCTTCACCACGGCGATCGCTATAATCATAGCCATAAGCACTAATAGTTTCACCCGCAGTGTTAGCTCCGATCAGCAGATCGTCAATACCATCACCATTAAAGTCACCGATGCTAACCGCATTACCTAAATTATCGTCAGGCTTGATCCCTGAAATGCTAAAGCCATTGTTGCCATTAAGATTCTTCAACTCAAACTGAGAACCAAAACTGTTTTGAGTACCAAAAATAACATAGACTTGTCCTTCTTGAGTATATTCTCCCTCAACAGAAGCATGAGCGGCTCCCAGAATCAGATCGTCAATACCATCACCATTTAGATCCCCCGCATTACTCAAGCTACTACCAAGGTTATCTTCAATACCGCTGCCTGAAATTACAAAACCTTTAATACCATCAAGTTGCTCGGCGATGTTAAATCGAGAATTGAATCCATTGCTGCGACCAAAAACAACATAAACTTCTCCTCTTTGATCGCTATCTCCATTGGCAAAAGGACTAGCCAAAGCTTCCCCCGCATCTGGGGAACCAATTATGAGGTCGTCAAGACCGTCACCATTAATATCTCCTGCATTGCTTAGGGTTGCACCTAAACTATCGTTAGGATCTTTTCCTTCGATGATCAAGCCATTATTGCCATTCAACAGAGCCAAGTTTGTCGACGCATTCAGACCGTTGCTCTTGCCAAATAACACTACAACTTCACCACGGCGATCGCTGCTTGTAAAACCAAACTCGTTAGTGATTAGACGACCTGCACCAGAGGCGCTAATTGCTAAGTCATCAAAACCATCCCCATTAAGATCCCCCGCACTGCTAATAGCTGTGCCTAACAAATCTTCTGGATCAATTCCCCTGAGTTTGAAGCCGTTACTACCATTAAGAGACTGGAGATCAAAATCAGCCTTAAAAGATGTTCGCTGACCAAAGATAACGTAAACTTCGCCTTGATTCTCGCTATAGCTATATCCATAGTTAGTAACTGTGCTTCCTGCATAAGATGCACCCATAACCAAATCATCTAAACCATCACCGTTGAGATCCCCTACTGAGACAGCATTGCCTAATTCATGGTTTTCCTCTATTCCCGAAATCGTAAAGCCATTTTCTCCGTTAAGGTTGTCAAGATCGAATCTTGACGGATAGCCGTTACGACGACCAAAAATAACATAAGCTTTTCCTCGCAGA
Source organism: Cyanobacteria bacterium P01_G01_bin.67 (assembly GCA_039179675.1). GTDB lineage: Bacteria > Cyanobacteriota > Cyanobacteriia > Cyanobacteriales > Xenococcaceae > Waterburya. The sequence goes on along the minus strand of JBCDEP010000102.1, from coordinate 21,441 downwards.
TCGCTATCTCCATAGCTATAGGGATCAGTGTTGACTATTCCGGCATTAGTAGCAGTAATAATTAGATCGTTAAGACCATCACCATTAAGATCTCCTGCGCTGTAAATTTCTTGACCAATGCCCTCGTTGCTGATTTTTCCTGGAATGAGCCAGCCGTTATTACCATTGAGATTTTTAAGATCTAATAAAGACATGAGTCAAATAGTGTTTTTTTAAAAAATATGAAATAAGGTAGTAGATTTACCAAAAATTTATAGTCTTAGCTCCTTTGTATGCGATATTTTACTTTTTGTGTAGGTTGGACGCTCAAGGGCGAGCAATGGATCATCTTTATCCGCAGAAATTAATTAGCAAAATTAGTTAAAGTTTTAATCAAGCGCACACTAACTCAAATCATGAAATATCAAGTGGTTTACGACAGCAAATGTAATTTATGCTCAACTTTTGCTCAATTGTTAAAGCAATTTGACCGAGAACAAACTTTCTCTTATCTGCCGATGCAGGATGAAGCTAAACTGGCAAATTATGGTATCACTATCAGCGATTGCGATGCGGGCATGATCTTAATTGATACCGATGAACCTGATCGCAGATGGCAAGGAAGTGAAGCCGCTGAAGAGATTGCCCGCTTACTACCTTTGGGGGAACCCTTTATTGCTGCATATCGTGCGATTCCGGGTATGAAGTGGTTTGGCGATCGCAGTTACGAACAAATCCGCGATCATCGATATGAATGGTTTGGCGAAAGAGTTAATTCAGACTCAATCTAAGTAACTAATTACAACCGCTCTCTAATCTTCAAGAAAACTCATAATATACAGACGGAGCTGATACTGATTTGGTATTGGTAATGGTCACAGTTACTACCTCTAGCTTCTGCACTTTAATCATCTCTAAATAATTTAAATTCAGCATAAATTTAGTGTAAATTCAGAGTTTTAAGATCGAACTCACACTCAGATCACAATTAAAATTGATAAGATTGGTTGTTTGTAGGCAGATTACTCCTTTTATATCGTTACTAACAACTTGCTGTAGGAAAGAGTATTGATGATGAATACGATTGGCAATTATGCCCCTGATTTTGAAATTCCTGGAATCGACCAAGAAGTTTACCATCTGGGTAGCTATCGTCGAAAATTCAAGGCGATCGCTGTAGTTTTTATGGGTAATGTTTTAGAAGTCAATCAGTATCTAGACCGTCTCAAAAAAATTCAGGCTGATTTTGAGGAGCAACAATTTACTATTATGGGCATCGATTCTAATTATTACCCTGGCTCAATCGCTGAAAGTATGACCAAAATGCAGCAATTTGCTCAGCAGAATCAGCTTAATTTCAAATATTTGAGAGACTCTACCCAGGATGTAGCCAAATCATTCAAAGCTCAGGTTTTGCCTACTGTTTACCTATTAGATAGTGATGCCGTAATTCGTTATCAAGGTAGGATTGATGATTGTGCAGAATCAGAAGAGCAGGTCAATCATCACTACCTCCGTGGCAGCATTGTGGCGATGCTCTCTGGGGGGAAAATTGCCAAAGATTATATTGCACCCGTAGGCTCTAGTATTGAATGGCGACCTTGACCAAGTCAGCTTAACTTAGGCATCAGTCAGTAAGCAAGCTGATCTTGTAATTAATGTCAGGACTTGCTTTCACCTAGTTTAAAGTTGAATAACTTAATGACAAAGTACAGAAAACTGCTATGTTATGGGGAGGTCAACGTTCATCGGGACTCAGCGTCTTGATGCTGCGTTAACTTCGTAAATAACAAGAAAGATTGAGGTCTACTTTTCTAGGAATGAGTTACCAGAGGGTTTTATTAAAATTGAGCGGCGAAGCCTTAATGGGCAACTTAGGCTATGGCATAGATCCTGCGGTAGTTGCCAAGATCGCTGAGGAAGTAGCCGAAGTAGTAAAAAGCGGTGTTCAAGTAGCCATTGTAGTGGGAGGGGGAAATATCTTTCGTGGCATGAAAGCTTCCGCAGCAGGAATGGATCGAGCAACAGCTGACTACATCGGCATGATTGCTACGGTGATGAATGCGATGACCTTGCAGGATGCTCTAGAAAGGATTGGTATTTCTAATCGTTTACAGACTGCAATTTCCATGCAGGAAGTAGCAGAACCTTATATTCGCCGTCGAGCTATTCGTCACCTAGAGAAGGGTCGAGTGGTTATTTTTGGTGCAGGTTCAGGGAATCCCTTTTTTACGACTGATACTACCGCTGCCCTAAGAGCTGCGGAGATCGACGCTGAGATTATTTTTAAAGCGACTAAAGTAGACGGAATTTATGATTCTGACCCTGTACAAAACCCTAATGCCCACCGCTATGAAAGTTTGACCTATAATCATGTCCTTACCAAGGAATTAAAGGTAATGGACAGTACTGCGATCGCTCTGTGTAAGGAGAATAATATTCCGATCTTAGTATTTGATCTTTCCGTTAATGGTAACATTATGCGTGCTACTAAGGGCGAACCCGTAGGCACAGTTGTAGGAGGAAATTGTGAAGTTATCTGATATCAAAGAACGTATGCAAAAGACGATTGAGGCGACTCAAAGATCTTTTAACACTATTCGTACAGGAAGGGCAAGCACTTCTTTGTTAGACCGCGTAATGGTAGATTACTATGGTTCTGAGACCCCTTTGAAGTCTCTGGCGAACTTAAGTACTCCCGACGCAACGACTATTATGATCCAGCCTTATGATGCGAGCAGCATGGGTCAAATTGAAAAAGCCATTTCTCTTTCTGATATTGGCTTGACTCCTAATAATGATGGCAGCTTGATTCGGCTTAATATTCCCCCCTTAACTAAAGAACGTCGTAAAGAACTGGTGAAAACAGCAGGAAAACTCGCCGAAGAAGGAAAAGTAGGAGTTCGTAACATTCGTCGTGATGCGATCGAAGAAGTACGGAAACAAGAAAAAAATAGTGATATTTCTGAAGATGAATCTAGAGATATACAAGATGAAATACAAAAGGTTACCGACAGCTATAATCAGAAAATTGATGAGCTACTAGCCGTCAAAGAAAAAGATATTATGACTGTTTAAAATTTCTCATGCCAACATTCAAAGTTGAAATTAAACTTTAAGAACTATAGTTCCCTAGTTGTCTGTTTATCAGAAAATTGCTTTAGTTATCTCATTAACTAATCGGTCATTAGCGACCGATATTTTTTTGATATCTAGCATAATCAAATCAAATTAAATATGTTTAGGGATTAGGGAGATAAATTCCACAGGCGTTGAATTGTCTCGATATCTGAAGCATTAGGAGGTTTATTTGTAGTTGAGGGAAGCGCTGACATTGCTCCTGGAATATTTTGCGACCAAGGACTGTTTGCAATAGCTGATAAATCTAATCCAGAAACAACTGGGCGAAATCCATATTTGATAAACACTTTCTGCTGCTCTAATTTAGTTAGATATTCAACAAAATCATGGGCTACCTTTGCTCTAGGATGTGGAGTATTTTGCTTGACAACCGCTGCGGTAACCACAGTCTCAACTGTCGGCTTGGGATAATAAATACGATATGGTTGACCTTGAGTGGTCTTTGCTTGTGACCAACGATAAAGCGCAATACTTTCATATACAGCTGCCACATCTCCATCGTTAGCACCACGGCTAATAAACTCCTGTAGCAAAACATCAGTCGAACGAGATGGTTGATAAACAGATTGTTTAATCAAACCTACTAAAGATTCTGCTTCAGGACTATTTAGGGATAAATTATAGGATTTTAGCCATAAATCTATAGTTAATTGACCACTATTAGAACGAGTGGGATTGGTTAGCATAAAATCGAAACTACCCCAGTCAGCTTGCGCCGCAATTTTCCCCCAGTTTCGCTGTATCATTGCCTCTTCAATTCTCGACCAAGAAAATTGATCATTAGGAAAAATCGCTGTTCCTCTATCTTGCCAGGCGATGCCAACTAAAACAGTTTTAGCGATCGCTTTTGGTTGATTTAGAAAAGCTCCACGATTATTTTGAGTGGAATAACGACTATCTAATTCTTTTAGAATCTCTCCATTAGCGGTAATTAAAACGTTAGGCTGAAAATCGTTTTTTTGCTCGATGAAATTATTAGCTATATCTTGAGAACCTTGAAATTCTAGTTTTAAATCTATGTGAGGATATTCTTGCTCAAATTTATCTTCTAACTCGGTCAATGGTTCTTGTAACTCTGTACCACTAACAATTACTAAACTTTTTTTAGTCCCTGGGATGGGAGCAAATGCCAGCAAAATAGAAGTAAAAATAATACCGATAGAAGTAACAGTCTTAAATGTTAGTGGTTGATTCATCCGATTCAGTATAAATTTTTATCAGCCGATTGCATAAGATAGAAAAACTCCACCATACTTCGACTTCAAAACACTATTTTAGTCTGATATTTTGTCACTTTCTAGTTTATGTAATTATTAATCGAAAAGTTCACAGCTTAAATTTATCAAGCTGGGAAATATCTCAACAGGTAAATAGCCCGAAACTAAACTGATATTATTAGCAATTTAATCAAATTATTAATGTGATTTAAATCAGCTCAATCTGTAATCTTAATATTTTAAAATACTTGATAAACTCAAGATAAGGAAGAAGTTTAGAAAAATTTGCCGTTAGATTCCCTGGCACAGAAGCAGACGTAGAGAAAATTTTAGAATGACTACTTTGAATTGTTGACTATTAAAGACTTAGAAACAAACTAATCACCACCGACTTAGCCGATGTCGTCAAAAGACTATTTGGCGATGACACCATTGATGCAGGAGGCGGTAACGACAAAGTAGAAGGTAACGAAGGGAATGATTCTCTTAAGGGTGGTTTAGGAGAGGATAACATTTACAGTGGTGCAGGCAGCGATTAAAAAGGAAGCGATCGCTTATTTGGCGGTAGTGGCAACGATACTTTTTGGAGTAGTGCAGGTAACGATACGACATCTGGTGGTAGTGGTTACGACACTCTTAAAGGCGATGCAGGTCAAGATAGTCTCTATGGTGGTAAAGGCAATGACTCTCTTATCGGTGGGGATGATGATGATACTCTCGAAGGTTAAGCAGGAAATGATCGTCTCTTTGGCGTTGGTGGTCACGAAAGACTCTATGACAATCAGGGAGATGACTATTTAAACTATGGCGTTGGTAATGATACTCTTCGTAGCGGCGATGGTCGCAATACCCTCAAAGGTGGTTTGAGTAATAACTACATATCATCAAGACCTGATCTACAGTGCAGTAATGACATGATATATGGTGATGACGATGGCATTGATAGACTCTAGAGATGCTCCTAGTCTTGATGCTGCTAGTTTTGTTATTGCAGATTAGGTAAACTTGATATTTTCCAGCTTCTTTTCCATAATTCTTCTCGCTTTGGGAAATCTTGACTTTCATCAGGACAAACACCACTAACTACTGACAACTAGGAAAAATCTGCAAAAAAGTTTAAGAAAGCTGGTACATTTGAGTATAGATAGATGTGGTTTTGCATTAATAAACCTTTTAAATAAATTAATAGTTGTAACGGAGAAAGAGTTATGGATTGGCGTGTAATAGTAGTAGTGGCACCCTTAGCGATCGCTGCTAGTTGGGCTGTATTTAACATTGGTAGCGCAGCTTTAGCGCAAGCACAGAAATACTTCAACAAAGAAGGTTAAACAACAATAAAAATTTAAATCTCTTGCCGACTGAGCATCGTTATGCGCTGGTCGGTTTTTTTGTAAATCGAGTTGTTAATCAAAATATAAAGCTAGGTGTTGGCTTAATGAGCGATCGCGCGATCGCCACTGAGTAATTTGTCTAAATGGGAAAATTGCTATCTAGAGCTTGTGAGGATAATTATCAGGCTCAAGGAAAGATTTGACTTTACATGGGAAGTCATTGATACCAAAGCAGAATCCTAACCTAACTATTGTTTATTATCTGTTGAGAAGCGTCATGTAGCAAAATTTGGCAGAGTCGGATTCAGGCTTGAATAATAATAATTCTCATGAGATGAACTCTCAATCGCAGTCTCTGTTAATTTGACCCTTAATATGTTAATTTCAGGTTTAAACAGAGTAAAGTTTAGCTAATAATAAAAACTTTTTTTTAAATTTCTTAATTTATTTTCTTAATTTATTGTTTTAGAAGAAGTGAACCGAAAAAATATTAGCACTAACAATCCCTGGGAAGATGCAGTAGGCTATTCCAGAGCGGTCAAGGTGGGCAGCTATGTCCATGTTTCTGGAACTACTGCGACCAACGAACAAGGAAGAATTGTGGGTTTAGGAGATCCTTATACTCAGACCAAACAAATTCTCAGAAATATTGAATCTACGCTCAATCTGTTGGGGGCTAGTTTAGAAGACGTTGTTCGTACCAGAATCTATGTCACGAATATTGACCGTTGGAAACCTATTGGGAAAGCACATTATGAGGTTTTTGCTGATATTCGCCCCGCGACTAGTATGGTAGAGGTTAATCGTTTAATTGCCCCAGAAATGCTGGTAGAAATTGAAGCTGATGCACTGATTACTGAAAAAACTAAACCCTGAGTAATTGAGTAATCAGCATCATCAAGTCGTAATTAAAGCATTATGTTTTCAATGCAATTTATCCACCAAATAAAGCGCCGATCGCTTTACCCATATTTTCAGGCTGCATTGCTGCGGTAGCTGCGGTAGGTTCGTATCCACAATGCACCATACAATCTTGGCATTGAGGATTGCCGCTTTGCTTGCCATAGTTGCTCCACTGGGTTTTGGCAATTAGTTCTTGATAGCTCGCAAAATGCCCTTCATTGAGCAAATAACAAGGTTTTTGCCAGCCTAAAACGCTGTAGCTGGGACTTCCCCAAGGAGTGCAGTCAAAATCTTTGTCTCCCATCAAAAACTCTAAAAATAGAGGGTTGTGATTAAAATTCCACTTTTTCTGTCCAGATTTCCAGGGAGAGAGGATTTCTCTAAATAAAGCTTTGGTTTGTTCGCGCTTCAAGAAGTTTCCCTGATCGGGTGCCCATTCATAACTATAGCCAGGGGAAACCATCATCCCATCTAGATTAAGAGTGTCTAAATAGTCAAAAAATTCTTGCATCTCTTGAGGATCTGCTCCTTCAAAGACGGTGGTGTTGGTAGTTACGCGGAATCCTTGCTGTTTTGCCGCTTTAATTGCGGCGATCGCTTTATCAAACACTCCTTGGCGATCAACACATTTATCATGCTGCTCCCTAAGTCCATCTAAATGGACGCTGAAAGTAAGATAAGGAGAAGGTTTAAACTTACTCAGACTTTTTTCGAGTAATAAACCATTAGTACAGAGATAAATAAATTTCTTCCGCTTGATTAGTCCTGCAACAATCTCATCAATTTGGGGATGCAGCAACGGCTCGCCGCCAGGAATTGATACCACTGGCGCACCGCATTCTTCGACCGCAGCAAAACACTGCTCGGGGGTTAAGTTCTGTTTTAATATTTCTGTGGGATGCTGAATCTTCCCGCAGCCAGAACAGGCTAGATTACAGCGAAATAGCGGCTCTAACATTAATACAAGGGGAAAGTGTTTCTTCCCCATTAGACGTTGGGTAACAAGGTACTTTCCTACCGTTACGGCTTGTTGAAGTTGAACTGCCATTTTTTATCTCCTCAAACACCTAAATCTCTTTCGAGTTATTGTAGTACGCTTTTTGTAAATAGGCTGTGTTAAAATTCGTTGATTATTTATGATTGGTCATTCATCATTGGCTCCTCACTAGTTATATGTCCACTAATTCAGGGATTCTGATCGTCAGCTTGAGTTTTCTGCCTAAATTAGCTTAAGAATATTTAGATTCTCTTAAGCACTGAGTCTTGACTTTAGAGCCAGTTACCAATTAAGACAAAAGGTGCCCAATAATAGGGGTGACGATATTGGGAATCGGATTCAGCTAATAATTCTAGCTGTGCTCTACGTAAGGCGTTGGCTTTGCTAATTTGATTATCACTTGCCAAATTGGTGTAAAACTTACCCATAAGATTGGCGGTTGCTTCATCATTAGCTCCCCATAAGGTGGCGATCGTGCTGCGGGCACCCGCTCTCACTGCTACCCCTGCTAAGCCCAGAATCGCTTGGTTGTCTCCTTGGGCAGTATTACAGGCACTTAAAACGAGAAGTTCAATTGGCTGAGAGCGTCTTAAATTTCCTGCTCTCAGTAAATTATCAAACTGATTAACATTGATTAAACGATTTCCCTGTTCAGCACCACTTAGGATGAAAGTTTGCTCGGCAGTTGAGCCAAATTGTCCGTGGGTTGCCAGGTGAACTACGGGGAAATCGGATTCTTGTAATTTCTTCTCCAGACTAGTTTTCGTAAATTCTTGATTGAGCAGTATTTCCGATTGAGTGAAAATCTGTTTGATTGTATTCAGTTCATCTTCTACCTTGGGAATTGCAGGAAAGCGGTATGCCGGAAAATCACTAGTAACCCCTGCTGCTAAAACTTTAATTGGCTGTTTTTGTAATGGCTGGGGAGATGTTAACTGTAAGCCTGAACTCAGAGCGATATTGTAATCTTTTTGGATCAGGTATTTTTGTTCTTTCTGGTCATACAGTAAAGACATTGGAATATTACGTAAAGAACCATCCAAAACAAACACTAGAGTAGTCACCCCGCTAGCCTGTAAATCTGCCTCGGCAGGTTCAATTAACCAGCTGTATATTTCTGAAGCGAGTGGTAATATTTCCTGCTGAAGAGATTCTTCTTGGGAGAGTTTGATCTGTTTTAATTCTGTTGCCGCATTGGGATTACCCCTCACACCGCGAATCGCCTCGGCAAAGCCTGGATTGGTTAAAGAGCGACGGCGAAGTTGCTTGATTGTATTGTCTACTTTTTCTTGAGTCAGATTAAGAGTTGTATAGTGACGTAGAGGTTGTCCAGGAATAGTGAGAATTACTTCTAAACGATCTTGAAGCAGAATGGGATAAATTACAGCAGCTTGGAGATCTACGTCATCGATCGCTACAGGTTCTTCGGATACTTGAGAACAGGGATCGCGAAAGAAGTTATCTAAGGTAGCTACTTGCAAAGATTCCAAAACATCACGAGCCTTGACTAGTTGAGAAGTTGATGGTTCTTTTTGCAGTAAGAGACTGATGTAGTCACGAAATATTGGTTCAACTGGAGTGGTTGCCAAATCGCTACGCAGAGCTTTGATAGTGCTAAAAGATGTTTCGTAAGCAACTAACGCCCGATCGCGTTTTCCTTCAACGGCTAAAATACGACCAAGTTGAGCATTCCAACGATAGGCAATTTCAGGATACTCAGCCGTAGGGGCAAGCTGTAAGGAACCTTCGGTTAAGCGACGTGCTTCTCTATATTGAGACTGCTGCTCATAGAGAAAACCTAAATAACCCATGGCTTCTGCTTCAGCCGTTACGTTATTGATCTTGCGAGATTGTTTGATTGCGGTAGCGAGCATTCTAGCAGTATCTCGATCTTGCCTACCATGACGAATTAGACTTTTTGCCAAATTAATGCGTCCATAAATTCCCGCACGAGTTGACGGCAGCTGATCAACTTCAGGCTCAATTGCCGCAATCTCGTCAGCGATCTGAGACTGGAGTTGCTGGGATAATTCTTGTTCTAGGTTAACTGCACCTGCGGCTAAGTTTTGAAGAAAGTCGGGGTCACTAATTTCTAAGGAATCAAAATTGCGATTGAGGTCAGAAATTGCCCTCTGCCAAAATTCTTGGATATCTAAGAGAAGGCTGAGGCGATTAAGTTTGGCTTTTAAACTATCTAACTGATCTGGTGCAGTTTCGGCAGCCTGGTTGTAATAGTTTAAGGCTGGTTGGTAGGAAGCTAAGGCTGATTCTGCTGTCCCGCCTGAATTGGCAATGTTATCGAGAACAACTGTTTGCGGGGCAAATTGATTTTGCTGTTCAATGGCGATCGCTCTTTGAGCATTACCTAAACTAAGTAAAGTGGCAGCTTTCTGACCAGGATTATTTAGTTTTTCTGTACTATCTAAGCTTAGTTCTAAAGCTTTGTTGGCGACTCGCGGATAACCACTAGCACGGAGATAATCACCAAAACGAAGTAACCCTTGAATTTTGTCTCTTTCGTCTGGCTGTTGGTTAATTGCCTCTACCGCAGGTAACAATCTCGCCTCTGCCGCTTTGGTTTTGGGGACAATGCCTGATAGTTGAGGTTCCACTACCTGCGCTTCTTCAATAATCAGGCTACAGTTAGTTTTGCCTGCTAGGTTAAACGCCTCCAGTAAACTATCGCAGGACTGTTCGTATAGACCCAATGCCTGTTCTGCGGTTGCCATATTGAGAAAGCTTTCTCTTTTTCCCGCTTCGTTGCCTGCATCACCATAGGCTACTGTCGCTTGCTGCCAGGTTTCAATTGCCTGGTCTAGTTTACCCGCCTCGTAATATTGTTTGCCCTGTTGAGCTAAATTTGCGGGCTGGATAGACATTTTAGTCTGATCGGACGCTTGATCCTGGGATAAAACCGGGAATGAGACGGCTAAAGTGAGCCCTATACTAACCAAAAGGATGAAGCTTAGGGTGGTTTGACGACTTCTAAAGGGCAACTTCCGCTGTCCCCAATTGCTCCATAACTTAGATAAAATGCTGTTCATGGCTATTATGTGATGGCGTGATCTGATATCGAGTTTTAAAACGGAAAATATTCTAAGGAAAAGTACAGTCCATCCTCTTGCAGACTATCCCCAGTGTCGCTCACATCTACTAAAGGAATACCATAGTCAATTCGCGCACTCAATGTATCAATCAAATCTAGTCTCAGTCCTATACCTAATGATGCCAGAGTATCTTCTTCAGGATCTCTAGCATCTGAATTACTCCAGGCAGTACCAAAATCAAAGAAGGGGACAGCAGAAATACTATTGCGATTATCATTCCAGCGATAGAAAGGGATTCTCACTTCTGCGGAAGCAAAGATGCCGCTATCTCCCAGCAACACATCTTGACGATAACCCCTAACGCTTTGAATCCCACCGACACTAAAGGTTTCTAAAGGAACCAGATCGTCACCAGAAACTTGAATATCAGAACGAAGCAATAAATTGATATTAGAACTTGATTGAAGTTGTTTTAACCACTGCACCTGACCTCGCCATGCCACAAAGATCCCGTCGGGTTCCCCTTCATTAACCGTAGCATCAAAAATATCTACCCCGACGCTAACCTGCGATCGCGCGGCGAGAACGCTACTCCGAGTTCTTTTTGTCCAGTCTTGGAAAAATCTTAGGGCAGAAATTTTGGTTTCACCTTCATCATCAGCACCAGGAGAAAGAGGAGGGAACGGAATATCTTCTAGAGTCACCTCGTTGGTCTGACGAGAAAATTCAAACCCCAGGGCAACTTCTTGGGTCGATTCCGCACTAGCACTAAGTAAAATTGGCTGCCTTAAAGTTAGCTCGATTTCATCTGTTTCGGATTCGATGTCTAAATCATCAAAATCACCCTCAATAATGTCACTATTGATAAAGCGATAGCGTAAACCTACGGTGCCATCTAGGGAATTGACAGGAAAATTATAGCTGAAATCAAAATCGTCACTACCGTCAGTATCCTTAAACACAAAGCTGAAGCGATCGGCAAAGCCCAAAACATTATTGTGATTTAGCTCTAGACCCCGCTGGAAACTACCGACACTGGGAGTACGACTGTTATTAACAAACAATACGGGATCAAAGGCATTTTCCTGATTAACATCGACATCCAACAGCCAGCGATCGCGACTTCTGCCGACAGACAACTCGGCATTGAGGCTTTCCACCAAAGGATTGAGCTGCAAAAGCTGTAATGCTTCCTGCAATTCTGCAATATTGAGAGGAGACTTAGCACCTCTTCTCAGACGAGAACGAATATAGTTTTCTCTCAGTCGACCATCAACATTGACGTTGATGGTATCAATTTGACCTTCAATAGCCTGTAGAGTAATTACTCCTTGATTAACATTCTGCGAAGGAATTACTACCCCTGAATTAATATAGCCATTGTCGGTATAAAGCTTAGTTAATTCTGTTTCTAATTCTAATAAGTCCGCAAAAGATAGGGAGCGATCGCGATATTTTTGGAAGACTACTGCCACGGCGGCTTCATCTAAAACAGTATTACCTTCTAACTTAAATTCTTTAACTTCAAACTCTACTTCAGATTCAGGGACATCTCCCTCTGGTGACTGATTAGGTAAGGAATCGAGGAAATCTTCCACAGGAGGTAGCGGCGTAATCGTCGGTTTTTGTTGTCTGCCTGGCAATGGAGTCGGAGGCAAGTTATCAATATTGGTTCCTGGTGGTAGTTGAGGAGTTTGCGCAATCAGTATTGTATGGCTAGAGTTTGCCTGGGCAGACATTTCCCCCATCATCAGCAACGCCACAATTGAGATATAAATTAATTTAGTTGGTTTGAGCAATGAGGAGAATCGACGATTATTCATGAGCAGTTTTATTCAAGCAGTCATGTTAAACAGCAAGCTGGTCTCAAGTAAAAAATTAATTTTCCACCTATTTAACTATTAGGTCTAACTATTAGGGTTTAAGCCATACTGGTAGGTGGTCAAAGAGTACTAACCCTGAGAAGGATAAAACCATCGAGGGGAATTATTTATCTGCATTGGCTATAGTGCAATCTCTTAAAGTCCATAAATTCACGTTTTTATAATTTTGGCTGTTCAAAGTTGCTATGTAATAATAGAAGCTACATTGATCCTAAGCAATTCAATTAGCTTACTACGATCGCACTTCAGATTATTCTTTTTAAGATTTTTACCATTATTGCTCTAGCCTTGATCCTTTAAAACCCTTGATTTATCTCGATTTCTCCGAACCAGAGCTAATTAAAGTTTTGCAACATAATTGGCTTATCTTTTCGCTTAAGTTCTTTATCTAAGAATTTCTGGAAGTAGATCTAGATCCGCTTTGAGCTTGATGAAGTTGAAAGCTACAACTCTGAACAAAGGCAATGCAAATTGAGCCTCTTGTCAATTTCTGTACAACTTAAAGCATTCACCTCAGTTTATGAAATCCACTTTGTTCTCACAAAATAGCCTGAATTACCCGATTTATCAGTTACTTTAGTGATTTTTTGCAGCTTAAGATTAAAAGGAATTGCTGTTGTTACGTATTTCTGAACATAGATACCAATATCAGGAGCTAAATAGTTAGCAGTCATCGCCGCCAATCCAATGCCCATGATTTGATGTAGTGGCGATCGCGGCAAAGTGAAATGAGCGGTAATTGCCATCCCTGCAGTCAATACTGCTGCTACTGAAGAATTAGTGCCGCAGCGAGGATGTAGTGCCAAATTCCATTCCCCTTGTTGTAAACGAGTCAAGGCTTTGTTGACGGCTTGCCTCAGTCTAAGTGGATTAATCTCGCCATAAATATAAAATCCTTGATCGGTAGATAATCCGCCGATGGTTTCATTATCCGCTGAGAGATAACTCGTAGCAAATTTAGTCCGCTGGGCATTGACGCTATTACTCAGCATCCAGACCGTGGCATGTTCTAGAGCATGTACCTGACGAATGATCAGAAACTCCTTTAAGCCTGGCATAAACCCAAACTGCTCTAAAAATTTTGCATCTTGAGCGGGATCAAAGTAGGGAGCCTCAAAGCTGACATCGGCAAAGATGGCATCGTTCATAATTTTAGTTAACGATCGCTTTTAAAATAAATTTAGGGAATGTCGGTGGCAGCTATCACGCCTGATTGAAGTTGCTGCTTTTGGTTTCACAACATTTTATCGACTAGCCATAGATACTCTCTTCCATAAATTAAGCTGAGAATCCTTGTCTAATAAGCTCTTGGGGTTTTGTAACCCAGAACACCATGTTTAGAATTTGTTTGTAATTTGAGGCTAATTGTTAAGTTAGATATCGACTGCAATCAGAACTAGGAAGCCAATAACTTTATGATTAAATTCTTAGGATTTTAAGCTGAGAACAGTTAGTAACTGTAGGATATTTAGTTAATTTGAGAATTGTTCCCTGAAATAGAAATGCAACTATCCCCCCAAGAGCAAGATAAGTTAACTATTTTTACCGTAGGACTTCTGGCAGAGCGGCGCAAAAATAAAGGTCTAAAATTAAATTATCCAGAAGCAGTAGCCTATATTTCTGCTGCTATTTTGGAAGGTGCGAGGGAGGGAAGGTCGGTAGCCGAGTTAATGAGTTATGGCACAACAGTACTTAGTCGAGATGAAGTAATGTCAGGTATTGCCGAAATGATTGCTGAAGTTCAGGTAGAAGCAACCTTCCCCGATGGTACTAAACTAGTTACAGTACATCATCCCATTCAGTAATCAGTAATTAATCGTCAGCAGGATGCGAACGGCTGTTCGCCCATACAGTCAACAGTCAACCTCTAACCCCTAACCTCTAACCAAACTTATGATTCCAGGTGAAATCATTACCCAGCCAGGGACAATTGAATTAAACGCCGGTCGCCCGACCTTAAAAATTGAGGTGGCAAATACAGGCGATCGCCCAATCCAAATCGGTTCTCATTTTCATTTTTTTGAAGTCAATGCTGCGCTACAGTTTGACCGTGAGCCAACCAAAGGGATGCGGCTTGATATTCCTGCGGGGACAGCCGTTAGATTTGAGCCAGGAGACGAAAAGATGGTGAATTTAGTGGTGATCGCAGGAACTAGAGAAATCCACGGTTTTAATGGACTAGTGGAAGGAAAAGTCTAAGTAGATTCTTTAAATGCTCAATGATAAATGTTAAATGACCAATGTAGCTAGGTTAGGTATCGGTGGTCCCGTTGGGAGTGGCAAAACTGCTTTGCTGGAGTGTTTAGTGCCTATGTTAACTCAACAGGGTATTGAAATAGCTGTGGTTACCAACGATCTGTTAACGACTGAAGATGCGGATCGTCTTAAAAGTAAAGGTTTTTTAGCTCCAGAAAAAATTATTGGGGTAGAAACTGGCAGCTGTCCCCATACAGCGATTCGAGAAGATCCCACCATGAATCTACTGGCAGTAAAAGATCTAGAGCTGCTATATCCTAAGCTAGATCTGATCTTTATTGAAAGTGGTGGTGACAATCTGGCTTCTACTTTTAGTTATGACTTAGTTGATGCCTATATTTTTGTGATTGATGTCGGTGCGGGAGATGATATTCCCCGCAAAAATGGTCCTGGTTTTGTGCAGGCTGATTTAGTAGTAATTAATAAAATTGATCTTGCTCCCTATGTAGGTGCTGATTTAGATTTAATCCGTCAGCAAGCACCTCAACATCGGCAAGGAAAAGCGATCGCATATACTAACTGCAAAACTGGAGCAGGATTAGATCAAGTTAGAAATTTTATTTTGTCAACAGTTTTATTCAAAACAGTAGATTAATTAAGCTTAGGATCTTAAAAGTCTGATAAATTAATATGCTTTTATATCTCATTAGATATAAGTATCAATAAAAATAACTATTAATGAATTTATAATACCGAACAAACAAATATCCTTAATATTAATTATTAGATAATAGCTTTTCGCTATGCAAAATATAGCAAATCTTAAATATCAAAATAATTTGGAGTTAAAATTAAAAACTAATTCCTCTGGTCAAACAATTTGCCACCATCAGTACACGACGTATCCTCTTCGTTTATCTTCTGTATTTCGGTTAGAGAAAGTAAATTCTAATCGCGCCTACATATATCTAATTAATACTTCTCCTGGGTTACTGGCTGGAGACGAGTTAAACTTAGACCTACAGCTAGCGGCACATACCAATTTATATCTGACAGACCAGGCAGCGACTAAGGTACATCCCATGCCAAAGATCAACACCAAAGCAGTTGTAAACTATCAAATTTTAATTGCTGCCGATGCTAGTTTAGAATTAGTACCAGAGCCAATTATTCTCTATAAAGACTCATTTTTAGAACAAAAAACATCAATCAAACTTCATTCTACTGCTCAATTATTCTTCAGTGAAATTATTCTACCAGGAAGGCTAGCCAAACAAGAATATTATGACTTTAATTATTATCTTAATCGTTTAAGAGTTACAGATCTACAAGACAATCTTTTATTTACTGATGCCTGGCGATTATCAGGTCAAGCAAATAAATTTGCCAGCAATAAGTTATTTACATCCTTACCAATTCTCGGAAATGCTATCGCTGTAGTTCCTGATATAGATCTGAAATTACTAACCGCTAAACTCGAAGACAATGACTTGAAGCTCTCGCAAAATTTAGAGGTGGCAACTACAATTCTTCCGAATTGTAATGGCATTTTAATTCGTGCTTTAGGTAATAAAACAATGGAATTAAAAAGTTACTTTACCCATGCTATTAACTGTATCCGCACTATGACTGCTCAATCTTCCTTACCCTATATTGCAAAATAACTCTAAACACTTAACTATGACTGAGGTAGCTCATATATATCTGGGAAACGTCAAGCAAGATTCTGATTTAGCTCAATTAATAATTACTAAACCCTATTTAGAAGTATCTTTAGAGGAAAGCGATCGCTATAAAGGCAGAATTCATACTCATACTGATTCAGGTATTGCCATCGGTATTATTAAAAGCCGTGATCGCGCTTTAGAATCAGGCGATTTATTCAAAACTGATACCGATCAACTGATTTTAATTAATCTCCAAGAAACAGAATTAATGGTACTAGATTTATCAACTTTAGGTCACCAAATCTCGGTTGATAAATTAGTGAATTTAGGTCATGTTTTGGGGAATCATCACTATCCCATCATGATGCAATCGGGCAAAATTTATGTGCAATTAATTACGGATAAGCCTATCTTAGAAAAGCTAATTAAAGATTTAAATATTCCTGGATTACAAATTAATTATGAAACAGCACCTTTTAATCATGATCCTGCTTTTAATGCCCACGGACATCATTAACCAAGTCCCATAATTATATTTAAACTCGATTAAAATTATTTGTTGAAACAATAAATAAGCCCAGGTTGAGATTAACTAGGACTTATTTATTAACTAAAAACGAGAATATTTACTGTTAATTATAATAGCTTAGTAGCCATAGCCAAAGGGTAGATATTGCTGAACATCAATTTGACCTTGAACATTATTTTGCGTCGTGTCTTGGTCAATTACATTGAAACCACCAACAGCCGCAGCTTCGTTAGCACCACCTTGAACAGATGTTTGGGCATTAGGGATAGTGGGCAAGCCATTGACACCAAGATTTAATTGGTCTTGATAATTAGCTTGGTTAGTGTTTTGCAAGATTAAATTTGCGTCACCCACTGCCGCTGCCGAATTAATGTTGTTTTGAATGCTAGTCTGGGTATCCTGTGCGAAGGCAGCCAAAGGTGAAAAGGCAATGATTGTTGTTAGAATAGTTAATGTAGATTTTTTCATGATATTAGACCTCGTAAAGATTAAGATTTAGTATTTGTTTTGCTTACATTTACTAATTACGACGGGTCTATTTTTTTATGAACTTTTGCTGAAAGAAGATGAATCTTTGAAGTTTAGAGGAAGTAATCTACACGATTCTAGAACCTCAGGATTGGATTTCAGAATCAGTTTGCGATCGCTATACCGCTTAATTATTTGCTATCAACTTAGAAATTTAGGTCTAATGATGACAATTTTAATCTTGTCTTAAGCTAAATATTCTTAGCTTATCTTAAAATCCTAGGTCTCTAAGCCAAAAAACTGCTATTAATTTAAAGTAGCGTTTAGCCCACTTAGTCATTTTATTGATCGCCAGAAATCAAGATAACTAGATAATTAGGGGAAATTCACAGGCGGAAGAATCTTGATTACGATCTGTATTGAAGCTAAAAACTAAGAGCTATCATAAAATATCCAAATTCGAGATAAAGGAAGAGAATATATGCCTCTAACTCTTTCAGGAGAACAACAGCAACTTTTCGATCACAGCTTAGAGACCATCCAAAAAGTTGAAACTCTTTTTGTGGAGGCACAGGTGCTTTTTCCCGACTTCACACCTAATATTGATGCTCTTAAGCAGCAATTAGCAAATCCTTTTTCGATTTTTATCTGTGGTGAGTTTAATGCAGGCAAGTCTAGTTTACTAAATCAGCTCAACAATCAACAAATTGCCAGTGTGGGATTTTTGCCCACTACACAGCAAATCAATTCCTACAACCCTGAAGGATTTGGAGGTTTAGCATTTATTGATAGCCCTGGAACTAACTCAATTATTGAGCAACATCAAGAACTGACTGAAAATTATTTACAACAGGCAGATATTATTCTCTTTGTTACCTCTGTCGAACGTCCCCTCAGCAAATCGGAACAGGATTTCTTAACTTTGGTAGATCAAACATGGGCACGCAAGATTATTGTAGCAATTAATAAGACAGATTTGGTGGAAGAAACTGAAGCCAAGCAAATTCGGGAATATGTCAGCGAAGGATTGACTAAAATTCTGGCAGAAATGCCCCCCGTGTTTAATATTTCAGCCAAAACAGGGACAGGAATTGAAGAGTTAAAGAGCTTTTTATTAGCATTTTTAGCAGAAGGAGAAAAAGTCAAACTTAAGCTGCGAGGACCTCAGAATTCACTGCTGGTTTATCTCGAACAGTTGGCAAAGCAAAACGAATCAATCAAAGCAAAATTAGAATCTGATAAGGTTATCTTTGATCGCACTTCCCGCCGCATTGAAGAACGACTGGAAGAATACAACCTCTTGTTCGGCATCTTCCGCGATAATATCGAAGATTTATTTACCAAGTTAACTCAAGAAACAGAGGAATTGATCGATAACAACACAGGTTTGTTAACGGTACTCAAAAGACGTATCACCAAAGAAGAAGATTTTCTCGAAGCCAAACTAGCCAAAACGATCAAAGAAATTCAATTAGATAAAAATCTAGAATCAATCTTCCAAGAAGCAATTTCTACTTTTCTCAAATATCGCGAACGGATTGTCAGAGAAGCCAAAGAAGATTTATCCACCACCATTACCGTAGCAGAGTCAGCACTAGCATTACCGCCTATAGATATGGAAAAGCTCAAGAGTGATGAATTTGCCCTGAAAATTAAAGCCGCTGCGGAAGAAGGCTTAGAAAGTTTCTGGAAATTAGGAATTACTGCTGCGGCTACTGGCTTTGGAGGACAGTTACTATTTAACACTTTCTCTGCTGATGCTACTGCATTTTTTATTGCAGGACTGTTTGGCTTAATGAGTTTTGACGCCCTACCTAGAAGACGCAGAAAAGTAAAGGCAGAACTAGAACAAACCTACCAAAATCTCCAGGATAATTATACCAACACTCTTAAAGATGCTTTGGCAGCAGAATTAAACAAGTGTTTGCATCAGTTTGCCGATGTCATTAGACCCAAACAAGAAGAATTAGCCAGCAAAATCGCTGCCAGCGAAACTATTAGCGAAAATGTAGCCACCATCACCGCTGAAATCCAGAAAATCACCGAAGAAGTAGAACAACTCGCCGTTAACAACTAAAAATTAGTAATCGCTATTTGAGATTAGCTATGGCATTAGGAATAGCAACCTGTTTTATCTAAGCCCTCCAGTCTAGTTGTGGCGCGACAACTTTAATTTGCTGGGTAGAGCAAATTGATTTCAGCCCCCTAAGCCTAAGCCCGGGGGAAAATTAATCCTATTAAAAATATCAACCCACATTTTTAAGCGTGTCATACTAGCCGGTTGGGCAATACTCACCTGACCGAAAAAACTGCGATTGCAACCACAGTTAAGTAACCCATTAGGTACTCTTGTTCCACTTCCTAAAACAGGAGTGGCAGTCAACACAATTCTGCCATCTGCTGTTTTAATTACGACTTTGGCGAGAGTAATATCGCCGATACATACACAATAAATATTCTCGATGTTTAAATGTGGAGGCAAAAATAAGACTGAAATTGCTAGAGAGTCTAATATTGTAAGAAGTACTATTAGTTGAATGATAAATGGTTAATCTCGTAGTACACAATTATTAACTAATGTATAAATAAATGGGTCAGAAATGGGTTTGTGAAACGAGGCACTATAAATAGGTAAAGCTAAACAACAATTCACATTATATCTGAATCCTTGAAGCTATTATCCCGTATACTTTAGTGGGCGAAGAGAGACTCGAACTCTCACGATTTCTCGCCACATTTTGAGTGTGGTGCGTCTACCAATTCCGCCACTCGCCCATGTGTCTGTAATCATAAGTATAGTCTATATAGGGTAATTGATACAAGGTTCGTCCAGTAAAAAGTTTTTTGTAAATCAGTGTATAAATTAATACGTTAAACACAAGTATTTAACAAAATTGGTTTTTTTATCAAGAATTATAAAATTGTAAAAACATCAAATTTGATTTTTTGGGGTTTCTAATCTGGTTAGATAGACCTGTAAGCGCGACAAAGATTCCAGTGTGTATATCTTAAAACCATTGCTATATGTAGTAGACAAACCAAAATCGAACTATAAAAACACAAGCTGCATGTTTTTAAGTACTGATTACAAATTGCCACAATAGAAGTGTATTTCCCTTAATAACTTAAGACTTAGTTTTTATTCTATGAACTTATCTAATCAAACGCTTAAATCTAAACCAAACATCATTCGTTTAGAACAAGTAGAAAAAGTATATGGTCAAGATAGTACTGCTGTGCATGCTCTTGATGGAGTTGATTTAATCATTCGCAATGGTGAATACTGCGCCATTATGGGACCGTCAGGTTCAGGTAAGTCAACTGTCATGAATATTATTGGCTGCCTAGATCGACCTACAGCAGGAAGATATTACCTAGATAATCTTAGTGTTGCAGAATCAACCGATGAACAGCTTGCAGAAATACGCAATCGTAAAATTGGGTTTGTATTCCAGCAGTTTCATCTGCTACCTCAGTTCAGTGCATTAGAGAATGTTATGCTACCGATGATATATGCAGGCGTACCCCACCAGCAAAGGCAAGAACGTGCGTCATCAGCTTTAATTCAGGTTGGGCTGGGCAATAAAATTAACAATCGACCAAATCAGCTTTCTGGAGGACAACAACAACGGGTTGCGATCGCTAGAGCGATTGTTAATCAACCTCTACTACTGTTAGCCGATGAGCCAACAGGCGCGCTAGATTCTATTACAACCAGAGAAGTTTTAGATATTTTTGGCTCCCTTCATAACAGTGGAATTACTGTCGTTATGGTTACTCATGAACCAGAAGTAGCTAAACGAACAGAGAGAATTATCTGGGTTAAAGATGGACAAATCGTTCATTCGCATCTCACTCCAGAAGAAATGTTGAGCGTAGCGGTTTCCTCCTAAGTCGCTCAAGTTTCAGCATTGGAAGTAGACAGGATAGAACATTTGCTTGATTGTGAGATTTATCAAATTTATATGAATTTATTCCAAATACCAATCTGATTACATATTATTTAATATTTTTTTAATTATTAATATCGGCATGAGAGAAAGAAGATTTTCCTTAACAATCACAATTCATGTTGCTAAGAAT
>JBCDEP010000088.1:0-25364 GCA_039179675.1 Cyanobacteria bacterium P01_G01_bin.67 | reverse complement strand
TCAATCTAAAAATATAAAGTAAAAATTAAATTCTGGGGAAAACCTGCTAATATTTGGGGAAAACTCTGGGGAGATTTAAATGGTAGTAAATTAATTCACTATATAAGTATCTTCTATAATGTAGCCTGAGTTACAAATATCTATTTGCTTAATAGTTACTTTTGAAAAGGTTAAAAGTCACAGACAGTATAGTCTCGTAAGCTATTACGCATTGAACTTAGCTGCTTTGGGTAAGGGTATAGAGGAGAATGTTTCCTATCTGGTTCAATAATATGGAGTTTAAAACCACATTAACTTTATTGGGATCTGGAACAATCTCAAAGTACAGCTCTCAGGTGCAATAAATTAATAGCTTACTCAAAAATTTTTAACTTATGCCCAACTAGAATTTGGCTCGATTTATCTTAAAAAGGTTTGAATTTGACCGAAAAATAAAATCCGTTTTCCTGTAAGGAATCACCTGGTAGATCTTGAGCCTCAATTAAAGGTAAACCCCAATCCAAACGAGCTATGAGACTATCTTTAATTGAGAACTGTAATCCCAATCCCAGGGAGACTAATGTGCTGGTATCTAGAGGTAATTTATCTGAGTTCCAAACCCGAGCAAAATCAAAAAAAGGATTTAATTCCAGAGTTAGATTTTCGGCGGATGTTTGCCATAAAAGGTTGACTAATTCAGCCGAAGCAAAAAAGCCATTGTCCCCTAAAGCCAGATCCTGAGCATAGCCGCGGGCGCTTAAGGCTCCTCCAGCACTAAATTGTTCCTGAGAAACCAAGCCGCGATCTGCTAACTGCAATTCTGAGCGCAACAAAATATTAGTTCTCGGACTAAGCATTCTCAGATACTGTAATTGTCCACGCCAAACTAGAAAACTGCTATCAGGAATACCATCGGGGTTGCTAGTAGCGTCAAAAGCATTTAATCCAATATTGAATTGAGAGCGAATGGCAAATACATGACTACTACCCCGATCGCTATATTCTTGAATCAGGCGGAGGGCAGAAACCTTAGTTGTACCTTCAAGATCCGACCCCCTAGCAAGGGTGGGAAATCCGATATCCATTAAAGAAAGCTGGGTATCTTGGTGGCTTAAGATTAAGCCCAGAGCAACTACTTGGGTTGGTGTCTCCCACAGTGGATGACGATAACTAAGCTCTAGATAGCGGTTTTTGCTGCTTAAATCTAAATCTTGAAAAGGTTCGGTAATAATGTCGCTGCTGCTAATGCTATAGCCTAGTCTCAGCTTGTTGTTAATTGTTCCCAAGGGAATCGTGTAACTGAGATTTTCTAAAGAGTTGCTTCCGTCAGTATTAATGTAAGAAACATCAAAGCGATCGCCAAACCCTAAGAGATTTTGATCGCTAATCGCTAGCTGACGACTAAAAGAACCAACGCTGGAAGTACGATAATTATCTAAGGTTAACTCTGTGAAAAAACTATCAGCTTCCTCTACTTCTACTTCAAGATAGCTTTGCCCAGGATTAACTCCCTGAGATAATTCCGCCGTAATATTTTTAATTAAGGGGTCTAATTGTAAGAGCTGTAGCGCCTTCAATAATTGTTCTTGATTGACAGGAGGCTGGGTAGCACTTTCGATACGCCTCTGAATGTATCCTGGATGAAGATCCTGGAGTCCATAAATTTTAATTTCCTCAATGCTGCCTTCAATAATTTCAATCTTGACTGTGCGATTTTTAACTGTTTGGGGAGGAATATATGCTCCTGAGGTGAAATAACCCCGTTCGACATATAGCTTAGTAATTCTTTGTTGAACTTCCATCAGCTCAATGAAGCTAATCGGACGCATTAGATATGGTTCAAGCAACTTATCGATTTCTGATTCAGGAAGTACCCGATTGCCAATGACTTCAAATTTATCCAGGACAATGGTACCAGGAACTTGTTCTACATCCGTTGACATTAGAGGCTGAGGCTGTGATGCTGAATTCTGTGGGTTTGCCATAACCGAGGAAGCAGAAACAGCCATGTAATAGGCAAATAATCTCGTGCAGGAGCGCAATATAAACGGTAAAAAACTTTGATTGAGTAGTTCTGACAACATCAGGCGTGGAATCGCAAATTGCTTCACCTTAAACAACTAAATCTATGTTTTGAGATTAGACTACCATAGCTGATCAAACTAAAGAAAGATTATAATAATCTGACGGTTATGCTATTTTGTGAGATAACTTGTAGAACACAATTGTTTAGTTTACGTAAGTAAAAAAAATAGTGAATCCTTTATTCGCAAAGTTGTTGAGGTCAATCTATCTTAAAGAACCTATATCTGGCTTTATTCTGCTGGTGGGAGTAACTGATGCCTTAATTGGTGGACTTGGAGGGCAAGGCAGCTTGTTATCTATTGGCTTATTTATCGCTTTATTAGGTGTGATTATGCGTTGGCGACAGGGAGCTAAAAAACCCCAGGCGATCGCTACCGAACCCACAAAATATTATCTTCCTCCTGGTAAATCTCGTCAGCCGTTACCGCTCCTAACCAGTAGGGAACATCGTAAATATTAGGTAACTGATTTTACGCACTCACTAATCTGTGTCTTGCTTAACATTGAGTTAAGTAAATACATAGCAAGTAAAAATTATTAACGACATGCTGAAACCCGCCAGATTATGACCAGCTTGTGGTGATGCTCAGAGAACTAAACCATTATTAGGATTGCGGTTATGGGCAACGAAAACGTAGAACAAAAGCACCCTCAGCGTAAAAAGGATCGCATCACGGTTGATAATCTCTTAAAGGTTCCGTCTGAGCCAGGTGAGCGGGAATTAGTTGAATTAGCTCGTTTGCTTATTCGCTATCGTAACTTTCCTGGGGCGCGAGACATCCAGCAAGATTTAAAAGTTACTTTAGATACGTGGCAATTAACAGAAGAGGAGCTATATACTAAAACTCGTACAATCCATGCCCAAGGAACAGTATATCGCCGCACCGCTACAGGAGAAAAACAGGATTGGACATAACAATCGTCTAAATTGTTGAGTGGAAATTTTAAGTCTTTAAAAAAGTTTGCCAAAAACGGGAAACAATGTTTAAAATCTGCTTCTCATTTACCTTTGGTTAGTTAGTAGCATTAGTTTTGCTCAACCAAACACGTAGATGAGTGGGATAGATGAATAGATTAGTTTATTGCTTTTGGTAATCACTATCTACCCAACATTGGGGCAGAATTTCTCCCGACGGAAAAACCAAATCCGATTTGTTAAAAGGTTCGGGAGGTTGTTCGTTTTGTCCTGCTTGAATCTGCCCCATAACCTTTTTTTTAAACGGGTCTATTAGCTGCTCTAGTTCATTAATTTGAACTAATCCATCAATTGTTTTACTTTTCAATAGCATTAGTAGTTATTCAGTCTAGGTTTATCTTTTGGATTAATTATTTACTATTGAAAATATTGAAAAGCATGCTAAGCCTTGATTCATCTAGCTAGAGGCTGATTTTAGACAGGATAACGACGATCGCTCAATGATTGATCCATTGCCACAGAGGATGCTTTTTACCGATCTCGTCAATTTTCTTGACCTTTCTTGCCAACTGACGCTGTTCGGTCGCTGGCAAACCCCAGATAATATTACGGCTTTGCCAAATTAAAACAGAAATAGTTATGCCGACACAAAAGGCTAAACATAAAGTGGGTAAAAAGTTGAAGTGAAATGTGTAGTAAACCGCTGCCCAAGTAAAGTAGTCAAACCAAAGAGCAATTTCTTCCCTAAGATGCCAAAGTGCATAACAGCCCAATGTTAACCAGCTAATTAATACTAATAACCAGCGTCCGTATACAGTGAGCCGATGTAGTTTGGCGACTTTGCTTTCAAAATCAGATTGTAAGTTATTCACCGTATGCTAATTATAAAGATTTGATGCCTATTATTGTTCCGATGCAGGAGTATCAGAGATGATAACAGACTTTTTCCCTTTGCCATTTCTCCACCAAGCCAAGAGAGTGCTGGCGATAAAAATACTAGAATAGGCTCCTAAAATAAAACCGACGATTAAGGCTAGAGCAAAGAATTTTAGGGTTTGTCCGCCAAAAAGAAAGATACCCAACAACGGGAGTAAAGTAGTTAAGGTCGTATTAATAGAGCGCCCCAAAGTTTGATTGACGGCATTATCCACCACACTATTAATTGTCCTGTCAGGATTGGCAACTAAATTTTCGCGGATACGATCATAAATGACCACCGTGTCATTAACCGAGAAGCCGATAATCGTCAGTAGCGCTACCAAAAACAAACTATCTGCCTCTAGACCAATAATCAAGCCCAGCAGAGAAAAGATGCCAGCGGTAATTAAGACATCATGAAATAAAGCGGCGATCGCAAACAGGGCATAATCAAACTGGAATCGAATACTAAGATAGGCAATAATGCCAAAGAATGCCACCATTAAAGCCAAAATCCCAGATATAAATAGCTCCTCCCCAATAGTAGGACCAACAGAGTCGATTTGCACCGTCTTGCTATCAAATTTGCCAATCGCCTCAGTAAGTGAACTCAGTAATTCCCCACGGCGATCGCCATCTAGATTTTCCGTACGTACCGAGAGAATTTGCTGCTCATCACCTAGCAGCTGGATCGTACCACCGCCTAATCCTTGGCTTTCTAAAACTGACCGCACTTGAGCCGTATCAATCGGTTGCTCGCAGTTGTTGGCTACAGAGCAATCCCGAGCAATTTGAATCCGAGTCCCGCCGATAAAGTCAATTCCTGGTCGAATGGGGGCACCTAAGCTTGTAAATGAAAAAATCATGGTGGCAACACTGGCAAGAATTGCCATTCCTGAAATACCCCACCACAAGCCTCGTTTATTGGTAATACTAAATTTCATTGTAGGTCATTTGTTATTGGTCAATGATTACTGTTGACTGACGTTTAGGTTTGGACAGAATAGTTCTGGTTTTTGACGAACTTTGGCATTGCTCAACACTACGAGAAGCATTAGGGTACGACTACAGGTAACAGCAGTAAACATACTAACCACTACTCCAATTAGCAAGGTAACCGCAAAACCTTTAACCAAGCCCGAACCGAGCCATAATAGTGCCACACAGGCGATCGCCGTGGTGATGTTACTGTCCAAAATACTGGAAAATGCCCGAAAGAAACCTGATTCTACTGAGCGATAGAGGGTTTTTCCTGCTCTTAGCTCTTCTCTAGTACGTTCAAAAATTAGGACATTGGCATCTACTGCCATCCCAATACTCAGGATAAAACCAGCAATGCCTGGCAAGGTTAAAGTGACACCGATAAGAGCATAGCAAGCTAAAGTAAGAAGAGCATAAACAATTAGAGCAACATCAGCAATTACCCCTGGTAGACGGTAGTAAACCACCATAAAGATTAAGACCAAAATTAAACCCACGCTAGCGGCAATAATACTGCGGCGAATACTATCTTGCCCTAGGGTGGCGCCGACGGTTCGATTTTCGACTACTGCCACAGGAAAGGGTAAGGAACCACCTTTAATTTGAATTCCCAGGTCTTTAGCTCCTTCGAGATCAAAATTACCTGTAATTACAGCCCGACCACCAGAAATTCCTGTATCGGCAAACTCGGGACCAACTACGGGGGCGCTAATCAATTCGTCATCGAGAAAAATACCAATACTCCGCCCTGTCCCTGCCAGGTTTTTGGTTAACTCAGCAAATTTTCGCCCTCCAGCATCATCAAAATTGATTGCTACTTCCCAGCGGTTGCCTGTGGCATCGGGTTGAGGGCGGGCATCGGTGAGATTAGTTCCTGTTAAACCGACTGAATCAAATAAGTTAGCGATCGCTTCGTTCGATTTTTGTAGCGATGCTTTGGCTTCTGCTATTTTCTCCTGGTTTTCTGGAGCTAGCTCTCCTTGGGTCAAAATAGCTAATTCTAGAGCTTTTTGCTGCTTGACCTGATTTTCAGCCCGAAATTCACCTTCAGTTCCCTGTCTTTGCTCTTTGAATTCTAATTTAGCTGTCCCTTTCAAGCGTCTTTCCGCTTCTTCTGGTTGGCTTTCCCCTGGCAACTGAATTAGGATTTTATCTTCGCCGATAGTTTGGACTGTAGTTTCAGAAACCCCAAATTCATTAATCCGATTTTCTAAAACTCGTTGAACTGCCTCAACATCATCAGGGGTGGGCTTAACATCAGGCTGTTCCTTGGTGGGGTTAACCTGAATTGTCAACTGTGCTCCTCCCCTCAAATCCAGTCCTAACTGTGGGGGAATAGTTATCAGGATGGCGATCGCTGCGGCGACCAATGCCAAAATTAAAATTATGTAGGCTCTTTGTTTCTGCATTTACTCTTACCTGCCGTAGTAAATGCTATGATATATCCTTTTTGGAAACTTGCGAGGGCTGACAATTTGTAGATTTGCGGTTCCCTTGTAAACTCCTAGCAAAAATATCTAAAAATATAATCTAATGCTAGGCACAAAGGAATTGAGTGTCTTCTACCTTGCCTTCTACGAACATCAGATAAATCAGCAAATGCTTATATGATCGCTTTTGAGCACCAATTTTTTGTTTCTTTCTATAGCTAACAGTAATTTAAGCGTCTTGATTGTCCTGAAACGAATTCTCCTGGCGATCGCCTAGATTTGTACTTGCTTTAATTGATAAATGAACGCCCGAATTCAGATAGGAAATTCAGGGAACAGCAGCAGCGTCTCCTAAAATATCAGTTACTCTGCATAGTGATTTCCTTCACACTTCCACTTTTATGGCTTAGCTATACTTAAATGTTGACAAAGTGAAAGAAAGTTATAATATCTTAATACTATGTTAAATAGTCGTTTTTGAGCTAGTCGCCATAATGATAGCGGAGCTAAGCTTTTAATAACGGCAATACGCCATAATTTAATAACAACAGAATTAATAATATGCTTAGTCTTTCTCTAATGACTTTGTTTGTCGCGATGACCACACTCTATATAAGTTATAAAATAAATGATGATGTTTTCAAAGCGGCAATGCGCTTTACTTCATTAACCTTTTCCTTGGTCACCTTATTCTGCGCCCCCTGGATTCTTAAGTTGGGTTTAGTTGCAATTCCGATGGCGATCGCTAGCTTAAACTCTTTTTCTACTGAAAACTTTTAGCTGCATAAGAAGCTTTGTTGCTCTAGAATTTAGCGAGAAAAGCGCTAGCAATAGATTATCCATTCTTGATTAAAGACATTAGTCCGCAATGTTTGATAATATTGCAAAGCATTTATATAAAAATATTAACTGTTTGAGATGAATATATTATTTGCAGTGGCAGGGGACTTCCCAACATATTTTGTGGCAGTTTACGCACTGGGTTTTGTGGCAGCAGTAACTATCGGTTCAATCGCTTGGTATAACTCGAAGCGCCCCGCTGGTTGGGAAAACATGGAGCGCCCAGATATCGTACCAAAAGTAGATAACAAAGATGATTCAGATTCTGAAAACTGAGCCTAGTTAAAGATTTGCCCTATAAGCTCAGTCTTAGGGCGAGAGCGTCAATAATGCAATTTTTAGCGCTCTCAAGGAAAATTTCGACACATATGGTAAAATTTCAGCTACTGTGTCTGAGCTTTAGATAAGAGCGTGATTGGGACAATGCCCAGGTAAATATATCTAATATATAGCTTTGCTTGCATTTGTCATTCACTCCATAACAACTATAGTCAAGGAGATAAGAAACAAATTGCCATATTTCATGACTAGAAGAGCTGCTGTATATCTATTGTATTCATACTGGTTCCCTTCATTGATCTGCAAGAGTAAATTATTGGCTTAAATATTAAGTTCCTAAAATCACAGATTGCTGTTGTCTCCAAAAACCTCAGAAAAAACTAGAGTTGCTTTAACTCTCTAGAATTGAGTTTTTGGTTAGTTGAGCTATCGCTAATCGAAACCGAGAAAGTATCGATGAACTAAGTCAAATATTTGCTCTTGCTTGGATTTCTCTGTGGTTGTTGTTCTCAGCCACAATAAATAAGTTAGGAAATTATTAGTACTAAGCCAATTTCGCATTACTTATATTAACTAAGTTTATACATAAAAGATCTTCATCTACTTCAGATTTATTTTTAGTTAGTAACAATCAATTGAGATAACATTCTTATCTTTTTTACTTATTTAATCCGCCAAAATTGACTTTGTGTTCTAAAATCTTAAATAAAATAGATAATTATAAAGTTTTATTAAGAGAGGATTAACACATGTACATCGTACAGATTGCCTCCGACTGCGCTCCTGTAATAAAAGCTGGCGGTTTAGGAGATGTAGTTTATGGATTGAGCAGAGAATTAGACGAGCGCGGTCATTGTGTCGAGCTAATTCTGCCTATGTACGACTGCATGAGATACGACCATATCTGGGGATTACATGATGCCTATCTCGACCTTGGGGTACCGTGGTATGGAGGAGAGATTAAATGTGATGTCTTTTGTGGCTGGGTACACGGTAGAGTTTGCTTTTTTATTCAACCCAAGAGTCAAGATCGGTTCTTTGATCGGGGTTACGTTTACGGTGGTAGCGATGACCCAATGCGATTTGCTTTCTTTAGTAAAGCAGCAATGGAATTTTTGCTAAAAAGTAATAAGCGTCCTGACATCATTCATTGTCATGATTGGCAAACTGGCTTGATTCCAGTCATGCTCTTCGAGATGTATCAATACTATGGTATGGAACGACAGCGAGTGTGCTATACAATTCATAACTTCCGACATCAAGGTAGCTGTGGCAATGAAATTCTGGAAGCGACAGGTTTAAATCGACCTGAGCATTATTTTGACTATTCGCGTTTGCGAGATAACTTTAATCCCTTTGCGCTTAACCTAATGAAGGGAGGGATCGTTTACTCTAATTATGTCAATACAGTCTCTCCTCATCACGCCTGGGAGGCTCGCTTTACTGATGTGGGTTATGGTTTAGGTCATACTTTGGAAATTCATCAAGAAAAATTTAGCGGTATTCTAAACGGAGTTGACTATAATTTTTGGAACCCTGCAAAAGACGAGCTGATTGCGGCTAATTACGATGTTGATCGTCTGGATGACAAAGCCAAAAATAAGCAAGCTTTACGGAAAAGACTATTACTGCACGATTCAGATAAGCCCATCATGGCATATATTGGTCGCTTAGATGACCAAAAAGGGGTACATTTAGTTCACCATGCTATTTACTATGCCCTTCAGCAAAATGCCCAGTTTGTCCTGTTGGGTTCGGGAACATCGCCAGAGGTCAACAATAAATTCCTGCATGAAAAATATTTTCTGAACGATAACCCCGATGTCCATTTAGAAATTGGGTTTAATGAGGAGTTAGCTCATTTGATCTATGCTGGTGCCGATATGATGGTAGTTCCCAGCAACTTTGAACCCTGTGGCTTAACGCAATTAATTAGTCTCAAATATGGCACTGTCCCGATTGTTCGTGGTGTTGGCGGTTTACTAAGTACAGTATTTGACCGTGACTACGATCCCGATCATGCTCCTGAAAAGCGCAATGGCTATGTATTTTATCAAATGGATAACCAGGCTTTAGAGTCAGCAATGGCAAGAGCGGTCGGGCTTTACTCTGAGTACCCCAAAGAATTTGAGCAACTGGTACAGCAGGGAATGGAATATGACTATTCTTGGAAAAGTTCTGGCAATCAGTATCTCAATGTTTATGAGTATATTCGGTTTAAGTAATTCATTATTTTTATTGTCTACTATTTAGTGATGATTCAGATGCTCGTTTATCGTAGCTACAATAGTCCTTCCCAGAGGAAATTTCTGAGTTGGCAGATAAGGTGAGGTTGAGACAATTAACTGAAATAGCACTACCTGGTACTGCGGTTTCTCTTTGGGGAAATTGATGGGAACGACTCTGAATTCGACATAAATAGTGCTGGTCTACTCTAATGTTCAGCCTGACCTGAAACAGCTTTGGTTCTGAGAATGATTAGACCAGCCACGATAATTAATACTGCACCGTAGAGAGAATTTCGCTCTAGTAATTCATTCCACACCAACCATCCTAGAAATGTCCCAAAAGGAACAGAGGTATAGGTGAAAATGCCAACGCTAGCGGCAGGCGCATGTTGATAGCCGCGAGTCAGCAGCAGTTGTCCAATGGTTGTGGTTAATCCTACACCAGCTAACATGATGTATTGATTTAGAGTGGGGGTTTGCCAATGCCAGATCATCGGTATAGATGAAATTGTTACTCCAGCGATCGCAAAATAGGATACGACTCGCAAGGGTGGTTCTGTTGCCGATAACTTGCGTACTGTAACAAATGCGATCGCTGCCAGCACACTGCTAGCCAAAGCTACTAAACTTGCCCAGTTAGTTTCCCCGTTCGGTTCTAAAATCAGAAAAACTCCTGCAAATCCCAGCCCTCCCGCCAGCATAATTTGGGTGGTGATTTTTTCCTGTAGCCAAAAAGCTGACATAAAGGGAATAATTAGCGGAATTGTAGACTTGATTAACATTGAATCCCCGAGAGAAATCTTACCTAGAGCATAGAAAAAACAGTACATCGCTCCCATGCCAACTCCAGAACGAAGCAAATGGAGATGCAATCGCTCTGTTTTTAGGATATTTGAGCCACTACTTAGGATTAAAGGAGCTAAAATTACTAAGCCAAACAGATTGCGAAAAAAGACAATCGATTCATTGTCTAAAGAGCCTGAGATGAACTTTATAATGGCTGCGCTGAGGGCAAAACTTAATTCTGAAGCAACGATAAAGCATGCTCCTCGTAAAATACTTTGACGTTGCATCTTATCTTGATAAATTTAGTCTGGTATGTAGATGAAGCAATTAAACCAAAGCATGTCGTAACTAAAACCTGCTGACTCAAATCGTCTTGCCAGTAGGAAAGCCTGATAGTGTGAATGTAAATCTAATCTGATGTTTTGGTGGTGTGGTCTTACAGCTAACCATCAACTAATTTGAGACAAGACCTGATCTACTCGATCTAGCTCAATTTCCATAAAATCATCTACTGTCCAGTTAGCCTGACGCTGTAACATGTGTAGCGGATAGATATGGGAAATACCAACTACCTGTATCTTAGCTCGTTTTGCTGCCTCGATTCCCACGGGGTTATCCTCAATTGCCAAACATTCAGAAGTCTCTAGATTCAGTTTTTGGACTGCTAACAAATATGGTGCTGGTTCTGGTTTGCTGGACTCTAGATCGTCTCCCGCCACAATTACGTCAAAATATGGAGCCAGTTCTAACTTCTCTAAAAGATATTCCACTTCCGAACGAGTTGCTCCAGTTACCAAACCTATGGCTATATTTTGGGCTTTAAGCTCCCTTAAAAAATCTTTGAGGTGGGGCGGTAAAGCTATTTCAGGGAGTTGCTCAATCTTTTGACGGTAACCTTGGGCTTTGGTCTTTAAAAGCTTGTCGAGATATTCATCGGCTAAAATACGACCTCGATTAGCCAAAATATTCTTTAAACAGGCGCGGTCGCTTCTGCCACGGCAGTACTGAGTATATTCGTCACTATCTGCACGCAAATTTTCCTGGAGTAAAATTTCGGCAATCAATTCTTGATTGATTGCTTCATCGTCGATAATTACACCACTGAAATCTAAAAAAACTGCTTTTAAACTCATATATGTCAGATGTTGAGGGTATTAATTGCTAATTGATTTTACTCCCATACTTAGCTGATTTGTCCACCAAACATCTTCAGTGGCAACCTCACTGAAGCCTGCTTTTCCCAGCCAAGCATCAACACTGCCCGCAGCATACTCTTTGATATAGGGTTCTTCAAATATATCGGTGAGCCAGGTAGTATTACGTAAGGTCTTTTGATGACCATCAAGGATAATCACTTGTCCTGCTGGCTTAAGTAGGCGATAGGCTTCGAGCAAAATAGCCTCTGCCACAGCGGTAGGAGTTTCGTGAAATAGGAGGGAAGCAGTCACAACATCAAATTCACCATCAGTAAATTTGGTTGCCTCAGCCAGTCCATGAACCCACTGAATATCTAGCTCTGCTTCTTGGGCTTTATATTCAGACATCACTAACATCTGGGGGGACAAATCTAGCCCAACAATTTCTGCTTGGGGAAAAGCCTGCTTCAACATTATTGTTGTTGAACCAGTACCACAGCCTAGGTCAAGTATTTTATTGGGACTACCAATAATAGCTTTAATTACCGCTTCTCGGTTCCAATCTTCATTAGGGGGGAGAGCATGTTTGGTCACAGGATCGTAGGATACTGCTGCCCCAGAATTGAGATACCCTCCAGCGATACCGTGAAAGTTCTGAGAACTATAATACTCAGGATAGAGTAAATTAGGATCTGTAAGGCGATCGCCCGCTGTTTCC
Source organism: Cyanobacteria bacterium P01_G01_bin.67 (assembly GCA_039179675.1). Lineage (GTDB taxonomy): Bacteria > Cyanobacteriota > Cyanobacteriia > Cyanobacteriales > Xenococcaceae > Waterburya. Next base: position 13,068 of record JBCDEP010000088.1, on the reverse strand, counting down.
CAGTCAATGCTAGCAGAGAGTTCTTTTAATTCCTCAGTATTAATTAAAAACCCAAAGATGGGCTGGAGAAACTTCTCCCACAGAGTATCTTGACCAGTAGCCATAGGGTTTGCGATCAATAAAGCTTATAAAAATTTATATCTACTTAATTCTAAGCAATTATTCTTAGTTACGCCTTAATCAGGACTTTTATTTGCTTAGAGAACAATCGTTTAACTATTTCTGTGAGTTCTTTACCAAGAAACTCAGATCATTTTTTAGATAAGAAATAAGGATCATTTTTGTTTACTAGCAGGGAAGACTAAGGGGAGAAAGTGCGATCGCTTTAACGAGAAATTGCTCCACTTGAGTTCCCATGAATGACCAGAAAAAAAATCAGGATGCTTTTCTGTTAGGTAGTCAGAAATCTAGATTAAGTATACCGTTGCCGTTACTCTTAGTGCTGCCCTTTTTAGTGCAAATCTTTGCAGCAGTAACTATGACTGCTTATTTCTCCATGAAGCATAGTCAGAAATCAATTCAAAATATGGCAGAGCAATTGATGAAGGAGATTGAGGGGCGCATTGATGAACATCTGATGGCTTATTTAGCTACTCCGCACCAAATTAATCAGCTGAATAAAAATGCTTTAGATCTAAAACAGATTGATTTCCAAGATCTTTCCACGATGGAGCGGCACTTTTGGCAACAAAGCAAAATTTTTGAGCGGGTTAGCTATATTCAATTTGGCGGTGTTAACGGCGAATTTGTTGGTCTAGAGGTAAATGATCATAATCTTCGCCGCTATCAAGTCACGGACTTTAGTGAATCTCTGAAAATTTATGGCATTAGCGAAAATGGAGATCGCGGTGAATATTTAAGAACTGCTCCCAAATACGATCCACGCCAGCGCCCTTGGTATCAAGTGCCACAACAAGCTGATGATTCTGCCTGGACAGATATTTATTCTTGGGTTAATCCTCCCAATTTAGCAATAACCCTGGGTCAACCTTACTATGATCCTGGGGGTGAATTTCAGGGTATTTTAGCGACGGATTTAAGTATTGCTCAAATTAGCAATTTTCTCCAAAGTCTTAAAATTGGCAAAACTGGTCAGACATTCATTTTTGACTCATCGGGAATGTTGGTGGCAACATCAACCGAGGAAAAGCCGTTTACAATGTTGCTGAGTAGACCTGAAAGACTTCATATTCGCGATAGTCAAGATCCTTTGACCTCCTCTACCGTTAACTACCTAGAACAGCAATTTGACGATTTTAACCAGATTAGAGAACGTCAAACCCTTGATTTTGAAATTGATGGCAAAAAACACTTTCTCCGTCTGAGCATCCTCCGAGATGAGCATGGTTTAAACTGGACTAGTGCCATTGTTGTGCCAGAGTCCGACTTCACGGCAGAAATCGATGCAAATACGCAACGAACAATTTTGCTTTGTATCGCCTCTTTATTAACCGCAACTTTATTAGGACTGATGACCTCTCGCTGGATTGCTGACTCAATCCGTAGTTTAAATGCTGCTAGTGGTGCGATCGCCACTGGCGATTTGTCACAGTTGGTCAAGATTAAAGGAGTTCATGAATTGGATGCTTTAGCCAATTCTTTTAATCAGATGGCAGCGCAATTAAAATCTTCTTTTACCCAGCTTGATGATACAAATCGAGCTTTGGCGATTACTAATGCTGAATTAGATCAGGCAAATCAAGAATTAGAAAATCGAGTGCTTGAACGTACCCGAGAATTACAAACTGCGAAGGAAGCTGCGGAAGTAGCAAACCAAGCTAAAAGCACTTTTCTGGCAAATATGAGTCACGAGTTACGGACTCCGCTTAATGCCATTCTCGGTTTTGCTCAAATTATGCTGCGAGACAAGTCGGCAACGCGATCGCAGTTAGAACATCTCGCGGTGGTTAATCGTAGTGGGGAACATTTACTATCCCTAATTAATGATGTCTTGGACATGTCGAAAATTGAGGCAGGGCAAATCTCGTTTCATCCTCATAGCTTCGATCTACACCGATTATTAGACACGACTGTAGAGATGCTGGAATTCAAAGCTGATGCCAAGCAAATACAGCTCTTGTTCGAGCGTCATCCCAATACTCCCCAATATATTCGTACTGATGAACGTAAATTGAAGCAGGTACTAATTAATCTCCTGAATAATGCCCTCAAGTTCACTACCGAAGGAGGCGTTACTCTAAGAGTCAAAGCAGATCCAGCAGACTCTGGTATCTTACTATTTGAAGTTGAAGACACTGGGGCTGGTATTTCTCCCGAGGAATTAGACACCCTGTTTGAAGCTTTTACTCAGACGGAAACAGGTAGACAATCTGAGGAAGGAACTGGTTTAGGGTTGCCCATCAGCCGCAAGTTTGTTCAGCTTATGGGGGGAGACATTACCGTAAATAGTCAGTTACAACAGGGAACGACCTTGAAGTTTAAGATTGTTGTCGAATCTCCACTAACGGATGAACTACATTCTCCTGCTGGCAGGAAAAAGGTGATTGCATTGAAACCTAATCAACCGCGCTATCGTATTCTAGTTGTAGACGATCGCTGGGAAAACCGTCAAATTGTGCTTAAACTTCTGGAACCTGTCGGTTTTGAAGTCAAGGGAGCTGTCAACGGTAAAGAAGCGATTAAAATCTGGCAAGACTGGCAGCCTCATTTGATTTGGATGGATATGCGAATGCCTGTGATGAATGGCTATGAAACTACTAAATACATCAAATCACATCTCAAAGGTCAAGCGGTTTATATTATTGCCCTCACTGCATCCACTTTTGAAGAAGAAAGAGCGATTGTCTTATCTGCTGGCTGTGATGATTTTGTCCGTAAACCCTTTCGCGAGCAGGTTCTCTTTGACAAAATGGCGGAATATTTAGCCGTGGAATATATTTACGAGCAGAACAGCGAATCAAAAGTATTTCAGCTAGCGGCTCATGATCTTTTGGAACCAGCGGCGTTGCAGATAATGCCCCCAGAATGGTTAACTCAGGTAGAATCTGCTGCCGCCGAATTGGATCAAGAAGCGCTCTCTCAGTTGTTGAGTCAAATCCCCGATGAACATCCTCTACTCGCTCAGGCACTACAGAATAAGGTTAATGATTTTGATTTTGATCAGATTGTTGATCTAATTCAGCAAACAGTAATTAATTAATATTTATTAATATTTGTCTTTATAAAAATGAATTTAGCAAAGCGGAACAGCCAAAGTATTCTGATTGTGGATGATATTGCTGATAATTTGCGGGTTTTATCCAATACGCTTCACGATCAAGGTTATAAAATTCGCTGTGCCAAAAATGGAGTGGTTGCTTTAAAAGCAGCAGCCAAAGTGACTCCTGATTTAATTTTGCTGGATATTAATATGCCTGAAATGAATGGTTACGAGGTATGTCAAAGACTTAAAGGGGAACCGAATACCAAAGATATTCCCGTAATTTTTCTCAGTGCCTTAGATGATGTTTTAGATAAAGTTAAAGCTTTTGAAGTTGGGGGCTTAGACTATATTACCAAGCCTTTTCAGGTGGAAGAAGTTTTAATTCGCGTCAAAAATCAACTTGACTTGCAAGCGGCTAAAGCAGAAGTAGAACGCCTGAATCAGCAATTAGAACAAAAGGTTAAAGAAAGAACTCTCCAGCTAAAAATTACTAACCAAAAATTGTCTTTAGTTAATCAAAAGCTACAGCAAGAAATTTTGGTACGCCAAAAAGCTGAGCAACAACTAATACATGAGGCTTTATATGATGGTCTAACTAAGTTGCCTAATCGCACCCTATTGATGGAACGAATCAATTGTGCTTTAGAAAGAGTGAAACGTAATCCCCACCATCTGTTTGCGCTGCTGTTCATCGATCTTGATCGCTTCAAGATTATTAATGATAGCTTAGGTCACTTAGTGGGAGATCAATTACTAGTAGCGATCGCCAAAATCCTCGCTGAAGATTTACGTACCACAGATACGGTAGCGCGTCTCGGGGGAGATGAATTCGTAATTCTGTTAGATGATATTCACTCGCTTCAAGATGCAACTAAAGTTGGAGATCGTCTTCAAGAACAATTAAAAATGCCCCTTAATCTTGGGGGTCAAGAAATCATCACTAGTGCCAGTATTGGCATTGCTCTTAGTACCTCTAACTACCGTAATAGTTCAGAAATTTTACGTGATGCTGATATTGCCATGTATCGTGCTAAAGAAAAGGGGAAAGCCTGCTACGAGATTTTTAACCAAGCAATGTATATCCAAACCCTTAAGGTGATTGAACTGGAGCAGAATCTGCGGCTGGCATTACAAAATCAGGAATTTAGCTTGTGTTATCAACCAATTATGTCCCTAAAGCATAATTGCTTAGCGGGTTTTGAAGCGTTAATTCGTTGGCAACATCCCCAACAGGGATTTATCTCGCCGATGGAGTTTATTCCCCTGGCAGAAGATACTGGCTTAATTGTCGATCTTGGAGATTGGGTGCTACAAGAAGCTTGTCAGCAGTTGGCAACTTGGCAACGCAAGTATCCTCAGCTTGCTGGTATAGCTAACTTAAAAGTTAATGTTAATGTTGCCTGTCAACAATTTCAAAAATCGGACTTTATTGACAAATTGGAGCGGATTATCCAGGCAGCGAACTTAAATCCTGCGTGTTTAAGATTGGAAATTACCGAAAGGGTCCTAGTAGACTCGGAAATCAATACCCAAAAAACCCTAGCAGAAATCAGAAAGAGGCAAATTAAGCTTAGTATTGATGACTTTGGCACTGGGTATTCCTGTCTGAGCTATCTTCGTCGATTGCCTATAGATAATCTGAAAATTGATCGCTCTTTTGTCAAGAATATCAACACCGATCTCGAAAGCCTAGAAATTATTAAAACCATTATTACCATGGCGCATAATCTGGGGATGGATGCAATTGCTGAAGGAGTGGAAACCACCGAGCAAATCCAGAAGTTAAAAACTTTAGGCTGTGAATATGCTCAAGGCTATCTCTTTGCTAAACCTTTACCTGTTCAAGCGATCGAGCAAATGCTGGTGCGTAAATCGGAAAATCACTTATGTTATTTTCCCACCCAACAACAATTGGAAATTTAACTAGATAACAGCAGATTCTCAGGGAAAAATCATCTATTATCGCTAAAAGTATGAATGTAACTGAAAAGTTAAATCATCTGGGAATAATCTTTTGTTTATTAAAAATTAAGCCTATATTCTTAGTGATTCGATTAATCTGTATGTAAATCTAGTGAAGTAAAGGGATTTAGTTATCTGTGACTGAGATTTTAACTAACCAACCAACCGCGTCCAATGCTGTCGATTACGATATTGAGTCAACAGTATTGGCAAGATATCAAGAAGGTGCTAGACAGCAACAACCAAGCTTATGTTGTCCGACTAATTATGATGGCAATTACACCCAGATCTTACCTGAAGAGATTGTGGCGAAAGATTATGGTTGTGGTGATCCTACCCGTTATGTCAACGCAGGAGAAACTGTAGTTGACTTAGGCTCTGGTGCGGGCAAAAATTGCTATATTCTGGCACAAAAAGTTGGTCAGTCAGGCAAAATTATCGGCGTAGACTTTAATGATGAGATGCTGACTTTGGCGCGGAAATATCAGGGAGAGATGGCAGACAAGCTAGGTTATGCCAACACCGAGTTTGTCAAAGGAAAAATCCAAGATTTGAAATTACCCCTGGAGCCTCTAGAAAGATGGTTACAGAATAATCCCATCACCTCAGTAGGTATGATCGGGGAATATGAAGCAAAATGCGATCGCCTCAGACAGCAAACACCTCTTATCCCTGAAAATAGTGTAGATGTCGTCATTTCTAACTGTGTCTTAAATCTAGTCCGACCTCAAGATAAGAAACAATTATTTGCCGAAATTTTTCGCGTACTGAAACGAGGTGGCAGAGCCGTAATTTCTGACATTGTCTGTGATGAAAACCCTACCCCAAAAATTATCAACGATCCCGATCTGTGGAGTGGCTGCATTGCAGGGGCATTTAGAGAAGACATGTTCCTCAAGATGTTTGAAGATGCTGGCTTTTATGGTGTTGAAATCCTGAAACGAGAAGAGAGTCCCTGGCAGGTAATTGATGGGGTTGAATTTCGCTCCATGACGGTGCGGGCATATAAAGGCAAAGAAGGTGTCTGTCTAGAGAGAAAGCAGTCGGTAGTTTATAAAGGTCCTTGGAAGCAAGTTGTCGATGATGATGGTCATGTCTTCTGCCGCGGAGAACGAATGGCAGTCTGCGATAAAACCTATAATATTATGACCAGCTGTTGTAGCCCCTACTCTCAGGATCTGATCGGCATTGCACCCTACGAAAATATTCCTCTGGAGGAGGCTAAATTGTTTAACTGCAAAACCAAAGCAGTAAGACATGCCAGAGAAACTAAAGGTTCCGAATACAATCTGACAGAAACTAGCAGCGATGATTGTTGTTCTCCCGGGGAATGTTGTTAACAGTAATCAAGTAATCAATAATTGTAGGGACGCGGTCCAAAACGTTCCTACAGTCAGTAAATAGCCGTTGACCTCAAGGGCATAATATCAAGCAGGATCAGGATCACTATTCTATGTGGGTTTTCGCGATTTTTGTGGCGACGGTATTTTTGGCATATGCCAATGGTGCCAACGATAATTTTAAGGGTGTAGCAACCCTTTTCGGTAGTCAAACAACTAACTATAAAGTGGCGATTTGGTGGGCTACTATCACTACCTTTGCTGGATCGATCTGTTCTGTGATTTTGGCTAATGCTTTGCTGAAAAACTTTTCAGGAAAAGGTCTAGTTCCAGAAGCGATCGCCGATACCAGCTCATTTCATTTAGCAGTAGCTTTAGGAGCGGCAATAACGGTCATTATAGCGACGATTACTGGCTTCCCTATCTCCACTACCCAAGGCATTACTGGGGCATTAACGGGGGCGGGGCTGGCTGCTATTGGTACGCAATTAAACTTTGCGGCTTTAGGAAAGTCGTTTTTCATTCCCTTGTTGCTTAGCCCTTTAATTGCCACGGTGTTAGGGACAGTTTTATACAGTATGCTGCGTTATGGTCGTACTGCTTTAGGGGTAAAAAAGGCTTGGTGTGTCTGCATGGGTGAGAAACAGAAATTAATACCTGTGGCAATGGGTCAAGAACAAGCACTCGCTCTTAATCCTGAAATTACGGTAGATACCATCGAAAATTGTAACCAACGTTATGTGGGTAATTTTTGGGGGATTGATAATCAACAATTGGTTGATATCTGTCACTTTCTTAGTGCAGGGGCAGTCAGTTTTGCCAGAGGGGTTAATGATACTCCCAAGATTGTCGCTTTACTGCTGACGGTGACGGCTTTCTCGGTTCAAGGAGGAATGTTTGCTGTGGGTTTAGGGATGGCAATTGGTGGCTTATTAAATGCCCGCAAAGTGGCAATGACCGTGAGCAATAAAATTACTACCCTCAATCCAGGTAGAGGTTTGGCAGCTAACTTTGTTACCAGCTTTTTAGTAATCTTTGCTAGCCGACTGGGGGTTCCCGTTTCCACAACTCATGTTTCTGTTGGTTCGATCTTTGGCGTTGGAGTTGTTTCTAAAACAGCTCACTTGGGAATGTTTTCTAAAGTATTGAGTTCATGGGTATTAACTTTACCGATTGCGGCAATTATTAGTGGTGCTGCTTATCTTTTGTTGCCATAAAAAACTGAAAAAACCATCATCACAAGTAAAATATGTCTATTGTTAAAGCTTCTCTCACTCCTTTTACCCAAAAAATTGATTCACCACTAGTAAAAGAGAAAATCACTGTCTTACAAATCAACCTGGGTCGTAAATGTAATCTGGCTTGCACTCATTGCCATGTAGAAGCAAGTCCGAAACGTACAGAAGAATTATCACCCCAAGTGTGTCAACAACTGATTGAGGTGATTAACCGCTTTCCCCAAATCACAACTGTGGATTTGACAGGGGGCGCGCCTGAGATGAACTACGGTTTTCGTCCGATTGTAGAAGCAGCAAGAGCGAAAGGCAAAGAGGTTATTGTCCGTTCCAATTTAACCATCTTTTTTGAACCTGGATACGAAGATTTACCTGAATATTTTGCGCGACATCAACTACGGGTAACGGCATCTCTACCCTGTTATCTAGAAGACAATGTAGACCATCAGAGGGGTGCGGGAGTTTACAATAATTCAATTAAAGCAATTCAAAAACTCAATCAGTTGGGATACGGTATTGACCCAAATTTGATTATCGATCTGGTTTATAATCCGCCATTACCGACAGATACTAATTTTAGTCTTACTCCCAATCAGCTCAAACTAGAACAAGACTATAAACGATATTTAGCCGAAAACTTTCAAATTAAGTTTAATAACCTGTTTACCATTACCAATATTCCGATTGGTAGAACTAAGCAGTTTTTGCAACGCCGATCAATTCACGAAGATTATCTACAATTTTTAGCTGACAACTATAATCCCGCCACCTTAGATAGCGTCATGTGTCGCAACGAGTTATCAATTGACTATTTAGGTAATGTTTATGATTGCGACTTTAATCAGATGGAAAATATTGGAGCAAATACTTCTCAGGGAGAACAGTTGACCGTCGCTAAATTATTGCAACTCAATAGTCTTGACTTGATCAGCGAGATTAAAACAGCCAACTACTGCTATGGTTGTACCGCAGGTACAGGCTCTAGTTGTGGCGGCGCTTTAGTTTGAATATTTTAATAATGTTCAACATAATTACCATCAACTATCGTAAATTCTTCAGATCTTTGGTCAAACAAGTCACTAAGCCCAAATTTCTGGCTTTGGTAGTAACTAGTGTTTCTGTACTATTACTTTGCTTCTTTACTCCTCTTAAGGCTGTCTTTAGTCCAATTTTATTCAAAAGCTTTATTGGACAGTATGAGGGTTATGTCGAGATTATCTTCATCGCTATATACACTGCACTAACTATCATCGGCGTCCCTGGTACAGTATTAACCATCGTTGGGGGTTGTCTTTTTGGAATTTGGTATGGTACTCTAATTTCCGTCATCAGCGCTACTACTGGCGCATTGTCTGCATTTTGGACTGCTCGTTATCTATTCCATAAATCAGCTCAACGCAGATTTAGTCGTAGCAAGAGGCTTACCAGATTTCAAGGAGCAGTTTTAGAACAGCCCTTCTTTTTTGTGCTGACAACTCGTTTAATTCCCATTTCTCCCTATAACTTAGTCAACTATCTGTTTGGCTTGACCTCAATTAACTGGGTTGACTACACTCTGGCGACTTTTATCGGCGTGATTCCTGGTAGTTTTGTTTATAGCTGGATTGGCAAAAGTGGAGAAATTGCCATGGCAGGAGGCGATCGCCTATCGTTTTTTATGGCTCTTACTTTTTTGGCTTTATTATCTGTAATTCCTCTAGTTTATCGACCCAAAAAGACATAATACTATACTTTTAGTCTGCATAGTATTGATATTTTTTAGCTCGCAGTTTTATCAATGTAATTATGTAGTAATTGAGGAAAACTATAAAGAAATATTGCAGAATGCATAAAAATTAGATGAGAACACCAAGTTAAATTCGTGGATTGAGTTTATTAAATTAGATAAATCTACGTCAAATTAACATTTAGCTAATTAAGAAGCATCTCATGAAAACAGTAAAAAAGTTGGTTCGTAATCTCAGCATAGTTGCCATAACTTTTGCCTTCCTAATGTTTTTGGTGGCTCCAGCCGCCATGGCAGCCTCGAATATGCGTGCTGTGGAAAGCATTGTTGAGAGTATTGAAATCAAAGATGGCGGATTTGATGTAAACGTTCCTGGTTCAGTTCCCGAAAAATTGAGAATTGCTTTTGCTGTAGTAGCTTTACCCGCAGGGGAAACTGGAATAATTAACAGTATCGCTATTACTGGTCCTGATGGACAACGTGAATTTGGGTGCGAAAACCTCAAGGTCACCAACGGTACAGATCTAATCCAGTCTTGTGGTGGTCCAGCTTATTTAGCCCCAGGAAAAACTACATATATGGCAAAAGGTAGTAATTTCCAGCCCCAAGGCGATGTTAAATTTAGCATTAAATTATCGGAATAAGATAATTTTGCGGTTACTGAACAAAAAATGAAAGTGGCTTAGGAATTTTCCTGGTACAAGATATAGCTCTTTATCTTAAAACCCTGATGCTTGTGCTGAGAAAAAATAAAATTTCGCTCTGTATGTTCTGAAAGTTGCATTCAATAATACAAGACAATTCCATTCCAAGATACGCTGACAAGCTTAATAAGCATTATGGCGTTACGTTGTTAGTTTAGAACGAAATTAAATAAAAACTGAGCAAAGCAAGATGAACTCAGATCAGAGTCTCAAGGGAATCTTTAGTCGAAATTTAATTATTGTCTCCTGCTGTTTTTTGATTGCCCTGAGCGGTTTTGGTTATATTTTGACCGAGAGAGAGGGCGACGGCTAGTCGCCATCTCTAATCGCGGTGTTGACGACCTTGCCTGGAGCAGCAGTAAATCCCCCGTATGTGTAGTTGGTGGCTGGAAATTAGCCCTAATTCTCACCCATGTTTTGACATTTGCCCTAATTCCTCTGGCAATGCGAATTTTTTATCATAGTTTACATATTTTACTGAAGGAGTCGACATCAAAGGAAAAAGCTATTTTTGGTTCACAGCTAGGATTATCTTTTATTATGGCGGCGATCTCTTCCGAAATTGGTTGGCACGTAACTCAATGCTGGTATTACCAAAACCAGTTTACGATGCTTAATTTCATGTTTTATTTTTTTCTCATTTCTGCCTTTGCACTCTGGGCAGATGGTTTAGTCGAGCAGACAACCTGGATCACTGCTGCCATTAATATTGTATTTGCAGTGGGTCTTTTGACCGTGTCTATTCTGTATCCTTTGGGATATGAAGCGAATAATCCCAGCTATAAAATCCCCATTTATGTCGTCTTGACGTTAGTTTTTTCAATCCTCACTTATCGCGGATATAAGTTACTAGAAACCTGGAAAATTATTCTGTTTCCTTTGTTTTCAGTGGGGGTAAATTTAGGCTTCATCTTTTTGCTCGATGAATATGGAACTGAACCTGTCACCAATGCGCTGTTTCATATTCTGCACGATTTTGGTGGCACAGAAGCAGGAGTAGTAATTTTTACCTAGTTAATCTATCAAAAAGCATTAGCTAAAGAGAATTCAGCTCCAGGATTAAGCTCGCAAAAGTAAAAACATGTTCACTAAATGTTCACTTAGTTTTTCGAGGAAGATTATCTAATGATTTTTCAACTATATCCCCTTGGTCATTTCCTGATAGCGATCACCGAATTATTTCTGATCGGATGGTCAATTCGCCTGTGGCTACAATCTAAATCGACAGCGATGATTGTTTTGCCGATTATTTTGATTAGTCTTACTTACGATAATTTACTGCTTGCAGGAGGGACGTTAATCGGCGAAGGAGAATTACTCCTATTTCTCAGTCAGATCCGCTTTTTGGTTCATTATCTCTCCGTTCCTTTTTTAATTGTGGTTGGTGTTGAGCTGGCTAATCGAGCTGGTGCAGGTTGGGCGATTCCCTTAACTCGCTGGCTGGGTTGGATTTTAGCTTCGGCTTTGGGAATTACCGATATTTTTAGGCGATATATCGGGTTAGACCTTGAGCCGGTCTATTTTGCTGGAGTTTTGCGCTACACAACCCTAGTGGGAGATGTGCCCATTGTCACCATCAGCGTTACTGTTTTTGTTCTGCTAATTGGTATTGGCTTTTGGGTTCGGACTGAAGGTAGATGGTCTTGGCTATTTTGGGGAACTTTAATTGGTTTAGTGGGTAATGCGCTACCTCTGTCTCAATTTGGCACATTACCAGGCAGTGGCGCCGAGTTTATCATGGCTCTACTTTTATTGCTAACGGAGCGATATTCTCAAAGGGAACTACCCTACCTTGGTTTGGAGTCAGATTCAGGTTTAGTCTTTACCTATCTCTATTCAAACTGGGTTTTAATTAATCCGAAACCTAAAGGTGTTGTCTACTTTATTGGGGGTGCAGGCTTTGGCAGCTTTCCGACAATCTTCTATCGCTATATTCTCGGGCGTATCTTTGAAGCAGGTTATACCGTAGTGGCATTACCATTTAAATTTACCTTAAATCATTGGTCTGTGGCAATTAGCTTGGTTGAAGACGCCAAACCTTTACGAGAGGCAATTGCAGCAGAGGCGCAGCGACGTAATTCTATTCCTGGAGGAGAAACCTATGAAGACCTCAATCTTTATTCTAATCCTGAAAGATTTAGACAGGGAGAATATTTTTGGTTGGGACATAGTTTGGGTTGCAAATATGTCGCTCTTCTCGAATTATTGGGTAACCTGGAACGACTAGAGCAACTATGCCAACGAGAAAATATTGATGATCGAGTGGCAGAATTTTTGGGTGATTGTCAAGAAAATCCTAGGGAAATTAAGCTAATTCAAGCTGCTTTGCAACGGGTAAAAGATCCGCGGTATGTCTCTTTGGAAAATCAAGGTTCAATTCTGATGGCTCCTGTCATCACAGGAATTGAGGGAGCAATTCCAATTAAATTTTTAGCAGAATTAGTCAAACCATTATTTGATGCTCGTCCCTCCAAGTCAGAAACCGAATGTTTGATTAAAAAAGATAATTTATTTCACTTTACCTCAATCATTAAATTTGAAGATGATACTGTTGAAGCTAAAGCAGACACCATCAACTTTCTGCTACAAAATTTACCGCAAAATCCCCCCACTCTATTTGAGGAATTTCCAGGGCAACACCTGGCTCCTTTAAATCTGCTCAAGAGAAATGAAAAATTAGCAGATCTGTTAATTAGTTGGCTACCTATACTCAAAAAACAAGTACAAGACAGTCTTAAATAAAAAAATTTTAAATATTTGCCAACTCTATAAAGTTATATGAAATCCCAAAAAGAATACTACGTATCGAACTGAAGGACTGAGTAATAAGTTTTTACTAACCACTAACCAAGATAATTTCATTTGTAGCAAATATTTAAGTATTTCATAGCTAATATGAAATAACTCCTAAGAAGTAATCCCTCATTTGCTCCTGCTA
>JBCDEP010000260.1:0-4540 GCA_039179675.1 Cyanobacteria bacterium P01_G01_bin.67 | reverse complement strand
AGCTTTTAAAATAACCGTCAACAATCGACACTCAAGGGTAAATTAAATTAACAGTATGAATCTCATCAAGGATCGAATATTTTAATGTTATTCAGATAAATAATTACTAATAAATGCTGCGAATCAACTCCCAAGAGAATGCTTATTTAGTATTGAGCATCCTAGAGAAAGAAATGACCAAAAATGGCTAATTTAGCGCATGTTAACTACCAAATTTAAAAATCTATTATCGGGACAACTTATCCGTAATGTAGGCTGGTTAGGAATTGGTGAATTAATCAATCGCGTGTTCCGTTTGGCGACAACGGTGACTTTAGCACGGGTATTTAGCCCCGAAGACTATGGTTTAATGGCGGTAATTTATATGACTTTTGAGTTGGTTACTGTATTCATCAATCGGGGAGGAGTCGCCGCCAAAATCGTCCAAGCTGAGGAGCGTGAAGTGGCGGAGTTAGCGGATACGGGTTATTGGTTACAGTGGATTGTTTGTCTTAGTTTGTTTGCTTTACAGTGTGCTGCTTCTGTGGCGATCGCCAGTTTTTATGGCAATCAAAGATTAATTTTGTTGTTATCCGTTGCTGCTTTAGGATATTTATTTCTACCCTTGTTTAGTGTGCATATAGCCTTAATCGAACGGGAAAACAGATTAAAAGTTACGGCTTTGTGCAATGTTGTTCAATCATTTTTGACAAACACGGTAATTGTAACTTTGTGCTTACTGGGTGTAGGAATTTGGTCGATTGTTTGGTCGATTATTATTTCTCAGTTTCCTTGGATAATTATTGCCTGGAAGAGTCATACTTGGCGACCGCCCCGAAGATTTCAATTGAAAAATTGGCAAAAGATTATTAACTACAGTAAAAATATTATTGCGATCGAATTATTAAATAAACTACGTCTCAATCTTGATTATTTAATTGTCGGTCGCTTCTTAGGCATGGAACAGCTAGGGTTATATTTCTTTGCCTTTAATGCGGGTTCGGGAATTACGATGAATGTGGTAAATACTTTCATGTCTGCTCTTTTCCCCTATCTTTGTGCCGCTAAGGAAACCAGGCAAAAACTAAAGAATGATTATTTTCACAGTTTGAAAACTCTAGCTTTAATTATTGTTCCCATTGTGATTTTACAATCAGCCCTGTCACCCTTATACGTACCAATTATCTTTGGCGAAAAATGGGTGGGAGCAGTACCAATCCTGATTATTATTTGTTTGTCTGTTATTCCCTATACCTTTAAACAAGCCTCAACTTGGTTATTAAATGCCATGGATCGAAGTCAAATAGCTCTTTATGTCGATCTGATTTTTACGGCGATCTTTGGCATCATCTTACTGGGAGTGGCTAACCAAGGTATTTTCTGGGTCGCGGTCGCCGTTTTATTATCTCGTTCTATAGTCTCTTTAGGCTTTAGTCTTTGGACAACAAAGCAACTAAAAACTAACAACTAACAACTAACAACTATTTAATGATGAATGTCACAATTGTTGTCACCCCAAGAGAAAGATTTAGCTGTACAGTTCGCTCTTTAGAGAGTATTTATCACCACACAAAAATTCCCTTTAAACTCATCTATGTTGACGGTAATTCTCCGACAAAAGTATGTCGCTATCTACAACAACAAGCTCAAGCAAAAGACTTTAATCTGATCAGCACTAATTATTATCTTTCTCCTAACCATGCCCGCAATTTAGGATTACAACAAGTCGATACAGAATATGTTGTTTTTGTAGATAATGATGTCATTGTCTCTCCTGGGTGGCTATCCCATTTAGTTGACTGTGCAGAGGAAACTCAAGCTACAGTAGTTGGTCCTTTGATGTGCCAAAATGAGCCAGTCCATGAAATTGTCCACTTTGCTGGTGGTGAATCCCATATTTTTCAAGATATCAAGGGTAGAAGGCGATTAAGAGAAAAGATGTACCTTCAGGGCAAAAAAGTTTCTGAGGTGCGCGATCGCCTGAAACGGCAGGAGACGGAATTGGCGGAATTCCATTGTGTCCTGATAAAAATGAGCATTTTCGAGCAGTTAGGACAGCTAGACGAAGCAATGCTCAACACCAAAGAACACCTCGACTTCTGTATGCAGGTAAGACAAGCGGGAGGCAAAGTATACTTTGAGCCTGATTCCATTGTCACTTATGTACCTGGGCCTCCTTTGAAGTTTTCCGATCTGACCTACTATATGTTGCGCTGGAGTGATGCTTGGGTGCTAAATAGTCTCAACCGTCTGCGAGAAAAATGGGATCTAGCGGAAGATAGTTACTTTACTACTAAATATAAGGGTTTAGGTTGGCGGCGCAGAGATAGCATCATTCAACCATTAGCTATTGCTTTAACTAAAGTTACCTTTGGTAAGCTGCGCTATCGTCTAGAAAATCTTTTAACTTATTGGGATAAAAAACTCAATCGCTATCTAACAGATAGACATAAGGGTATAGCAGGTAAAAGGTGAAAGAGTATTACAACCACTAACCACTAACCACCAACCAAAGATATATGTTCAATGAAAAATGTTCCATAATTATCCCCTGTTATAACGCCCAAGAATGGCTTGCAGAAACCATTAACAGTGTTTTGGTGCAGAATTATCCTGAGATGGAAATTATTGTAATTGACGATGGATCGCGCGATCGCAGCTTAGAAATTATCAAAAGTTATGGTAACAAGTTGATTTGGCGCAGTACCCAGAATCAAGGAGCAAATAAGGCAAGAAATCTAGGTTTATCTTTAGCTACAGGAAAGTATATTCAATATTTAGATGCTGACGACTATTTACTCCCCAGTAAAATTGCCAAACAGGTTGAATATCTACAACACAAATCAGTAGATTTTGTATATGGTGACTGGCGTTATCAACATCATCTGAGTAGTGGCGAAATAGTCTTAGATGAAATTAGAGTTTGTGGCGATAAATCAGATTTTTTGCGATCGCTTTTAGCTAACGATCGTTGGTCAAATTTAGCACCGATGTTGTTTACCCGCTCTATTTTAGAGCGTGTTACCTGGGATGAAAGTCTACCTGCAGCGCAGGATCGAGATTATTTATTTTCACTCTTACTAGCAGGTGCTAGGTGTAGCTATTTGCCAGGATGCGATGCTATTTATCGGTTGCATGGTAAGGGGAGTGTTTCTACTGCTTCAAAGTTACGTTGGTTTCAAGCACACTGTTGGGTAATGGAAAAAGTTGAGCAAGAATTGGCAGTCAGAGGTTTATTATCTAGGGAATATAAACAAGCTTTAGCTCAATCTTATTGGGAGATGGGACAAGAATATATCTATAGTTCAAAGAGCAATAAAGATCGGTTTTATCAAAGCGATCGCCAAGAGATTCAATATCAGATTTATGCCGCAGCTTTAGATAAGGTATATCAACTCAACCGTAATTTATTTACTCATAATAAAAGTAAATTTTATAAAACTATTTACCACTTGCTTGGCTATCAACTAAGTGCCAAACTATCTTATTTGTTTCATTATTATAAACCACTTATTCATTACTAATTATTAGTTATTAACTATGACAAAAATTTCCGTAATCATTCCTGCTTACAATGCAGAAAACACAATTTTAACTACGGTAAACTCAGTATTACAGCAAACCCATCAAGATCTAGAAATAATAATTATCAACGATGGTTCTAGCGATCGCACTGAAAAAATACTAAACGATATTAAAGATAGTAGACTTGAAGTCTATTCTTATGAAAATGGTGGCATATCCACAGCAAAAAATCGGGGAATAGATCTAGCAACAGGAGATTATATTGCTTTTTTAGATGCTGATGACTGTTGGACAAAAGATAAATTAGCAACTCAATTTCTCGCTTTAGAGAAAAACACTCAAGCAGGATTAGCTTATAGTTGGGTTTATTTTCAGTATGAAACAGAAGCCAAGTCTTACGCCGACACTTCAGGTTATTTAACAGGAGATATTTATCCAGATTTACTCTTAAAAAACTTTCTTCATACTAGTTCTAATCCTTTGATCAAAACATCCGTCATCAAAGAGATTGGATGCTTTATTCCAGAACTAAAAGTAGCAGAAGACTGGGATTTGTTTCTCCGTATCGCTGCCAAATATCATTTTGTTTTAGTCCCCAAAGTACAAATAATTTATCGACAGTCAGATCAATCCATAACAACCAATATCAAGCTAATGGAACAGTATCTCAACATTGTCATCGAGCGAGCTTTTAGGGTTGCTCCTGATGAACTTAAATATTTGAAAAAGCAAAGTATTGGCTGGGTTTATAAATATCTAACTCAGCAATATATTAAATATCAATTAACTAACTTCAAAGGTATCAAACTAACAGTCTTCAATTTATGTCGAGCAATTTTAGTATATCCTCCTAATGTGATCGAACCATTCACCCGATCTTTGACCAGAAGATTAATTAAAAATACTATTAAACAAATCATCATTAATCATTATTAACTATTAATTATTAACTATTAATTAAAATCATGTCTTTAATATCAATTATTATTCCTGCCTATAATGCTAGTGATACTATTAGCGAAACTATACAATCAGT
>JBCDEP010000032.1:0-47243 GCA_039179675.1 Cyanobacteria bacterium P01_G01_bin.67 | reverse complement strand
TTAACTAATGCCGAATGGGCTTATCTTGCTCCAGGAAAGGTAGTAGTGGCTACGGATGGACGTGCTTGGATTTATCAACCTCGATCACCAGAGGATCGCTTTGCGCAGCCAATGATGGTTTCAGGTAGTTTAGCTACTACTACCTTTCCTGGAGCAAGATAAGCCCATTCGGCATTAGTTAAATCGGAATTAATTTGCTTGTCACGCGAGCCAATATTATTAGCCATAAAAACTATCAAACAGATCTATAAATATTTGCGGTTAAATCTAAATGCTCAAATTATGAATATTAAACCGCATGATTAAAACCACAAAAAAATTTTCTAAAAGAGAAAACTTCAGTAATTAATGCAGCATAAAATGCCCTAGTATTAATTAACTTTAGTCCTTGAATCAATTAGAGTTATACAAAAAATGTAGGACTCTGTTGACTAATTAACTACCTTGTGATTCATATTTTATTATGGAATATTCGTATCCTAGGTTACATCCGAAAGGGTACTGAATTTTGAAACACAGATAGGGTATTTTGCTCTAATAATACTAAGTGATTTTACCTTTTTAAGCATTAAGCTCTTCAATAATGGATAAATAGCAAATATAAGGTTAGAACAAAACAAAATAAATTGTTAACCATTACTATTCATTTTAAACCAACAATAAATATCGCTTGCTTAATTTAACTTTACCTAATTATAAATCGGTTACTTGTCGCATTTTTTACAAATTTATTGTTTTAAGGAATTAATTTTCATTAAAATAAAACCAATTATTATTGCTTAAGTGATTGCAACTGCTGAGTAGAAGAGTTGGCAGGTTAAAAACTTACGGCTATTGGAAGATTATTCTTCATAATCGGTTTGTATTTGCACATCTAAAGTTACTTCATCTACAGAGATATATAAAACATTAGGACGGCAACAGACTTGGCAATCTTCGGTATATGATTGTTGCATTCCCGTACTCAGGTCAACAAAAGTACTATTAGATTCGCCGCAGAAAGCGCAGATATATTCGGCAGTCGTTTGCATAGGTTATGTCAATTAGTAATTGTGAGAAATTCCGACCTGATGATCAGCAATTAACTTTTCACGGTTATTGCTTCCTTGAGGTGGTTGACTAAAGTTTTTTGAGGTAGTGGTCCCTGTAAATGCTCCCAAGGCAGAACTTGAGTACCTGCTCTCCAATGCTTGTGAACATAATAGTCAAGAGTCGGAATTTTTCCTTTTAGCTGCTTAAAGGCTCTTTTGTAGCTGCCTACAGAGTCACCAAATTCTCTGGTAAGCTGGAGTAATTTTCCTAATCGGCGATCGCCACGAGAAATTAAAGCTTGAATTACTGACCAATTATAGCTTTCTGGACGAAAATTAATTCCTTGCTGACGAAGATTTTTTTCTAAATATTTGAGGCGTTTTTTAGCATCAGGATTTACCCCCAACCACTGAAATGGAGTATGGGACTTGGGGACGAAAGTGCTGCACCCTAAAGTTAGACGTAATTTGGGTGCCGCTTTTTTAATAGCTGACATCATGGTAATCGTGGCTGCGACATCTTCCATTTCTTCTCCAGGAATACCCACCATCCCATAGAGCTTAAGCGCTTTTAAACCTCCAGCTTGAGCATTGATAGCTGCCTGGATAATTTCCTCATTAGTCAGTTTTTTATTGACTATTTGTCTTAGTCTTTCTGAACCACTTTCGACAGCAATCGTAATCGAACGGGTGTCACGCTGGACAAGAGTTGAAGCGAGTTTTTCTGTCAGGGTATTAGTTCGCACCGATGCAATGCTCAGGCGGACATCATCATATTGAGGCTGGGACAAATAATCAAGAATGGCGTCAAATTCAGGATGCTGAGTTACAGAAGCACCAAGTAACCCAAGACGATTAGTAACCTTTAAGCCTCTTTCAATTGCAGGGATCAAAGAATTAGCGACGGATGCAGTGCGAAAAGGTAAAGTAAGGTAGCTTGCCAAACAAAAGCGACACATTTCAGGGCAACTACGTACCACTTCCACCATATATATATTTTCCCAAGCTGCTTGTTCCGTGACAACAGTCGAAGCCGACAGAGTATTGCCGCGATATGTTTGTTTTTTAACTGTGGTGGGAATCTTGCTCTCGATAGGTGCGATCGCTTTGATCTCACCATCAGCACTACCGTAAGTTACTTCGTAAAGACTGGGAATATAAACTCCAGGAATTTGTGCTAGGTGTTGTAGTTTAGTTGCGCGATCGGCATTACGTACCTCTTGATAGGCATCAATAAAACTATCTAACAGATCTTCTCCATCTCCTAACAAAATTACATCAAAAAAATCTGCTAAGGGTTCGGGATTAGCTGTTAATACTGTTCCCCCTCCGAACACAAGAGGATGATTTTCTTGTCTTTCAATGCTCAGTAAGGGAATGTCTAAAGATTCCAGTAGCTGAAAAATATTAATATAATCGAGTTCCCAAGATACAGAAAATCCGAGTAATTCTGGATTTCGCGGTAATGGCTCGCTGAGATTGGTAAATAATCGACGGACATCAACATCAGAACGCATTGCCAAAGTTGCCCAAACAATCTGAAATCCTAAACTAGTAATGCCAATCGTATATTCATTGGGAAAAGCAAAGATCGCAGGAATAGCATTTGTCTCAGGTGTTACTGGGGTGAATAATAATCGCTCTTGTTGGAATACAGTCACAAATTATAAATTTTAATTTTGAGTTGATTTCTAAGTTGTGCATAGCAAGTCAGACATCTTACTAATATTATTGATCGCTTTGAGAGTTTATTCTGAGCTAATCAAGTCAACAGCTTACTCAATTTCCCAAACAATCTGGATTGTCAATCTGATTCCAGTTATGGTATCCAGAAGATGCAACTAATTCTAACTTGCCGTTATGATTGATTTCCCAGCCTTGAGCCTCAGTAATGAAACTTGGGTTAGGGCTGGAAAATTGGTAGTTTGATCCCCCAAGTTTTGAAGACTGATTAACCTTTTGAGGATGCCGACTCCAATCTGGAAGTAGAGTATGGTCGATTAAATCTTGTAAAGGGTTAGCAGGAAGACCTCCCTGACCAACATTCGCAAAATGATCATCATCCTGAGGATGACAGCTATGTGATAAATACTTACTAGGATCAATTGTTTTAGTGGGTAGTGGAATTAAACTCGAATCTGGATCTACTGCCAAGTTATTAATCTGAACTAAACCGTCAACTCCAAATTCTGAACTGGCATTAATGGTGCTTTTAGAGTCAACAAAAATTCCTGTGGCGCTGATCTGAATCTGACCTCCCTGTCCCTGTTCAGCATTAGCGACAATTTGACTTTTGTCCAGAGCCAGCAAACTATGGGTCAAATCAATAAAAATATTGCCTCCTGTTGCATCTTGAATAGCATTGGTGATAATTTGGCTGCGATCGCGTAACCAGAGATTGTCTGCTGATAAGTTGATGTTGCCCTGTTCTCCCTGAGTCGAAGTAGCGGAGATCGCTGCTGCTTGATTAAGACTAATCTCTGTACTCTGAGCCTCGATATCACCAGGAATACCTAAGTTCCCTCCATTAACTGAAATTGTGCTTCTGTCTTCAAGTCGAATTAGCTCTGTGGTGTTGATTTTTATATCTCCTGCTGCACCTTGACCTTCAGAATCAGCAGCAACTGCGCTATCATTCTGTAACACTAAGCGATCGCCAGTAACGGTGATATCTCCACCCCTGCCACTACCTTGAGTTGAGCTATGAACTCCTGTAACTAAATCACCACTGACAGCAGATAAAGAATTTACCTTTAGCGTAATATTTCCTGCCTCTCCCGTGCCAAAAGTCGAAGTGGTTATATTCCCATTATCGATCAATAAACTCTGCGCCTTGATTGAGATACTGCCACCGTTACCTGCATTCGTATCCCCTATGATTCTAGAGTCTGCATCTGGAAAATCACGCTCATCAAAATTTTGACCAGATTCAGCATTAATAACACCATCCTGAAACACAATTGTCTCGGCATCAATCTCAATTTTTCCTCCATTGCCACTGCCAATTGTTCTTGCCCCCATCCCCGCATTAAAAAGTTCAATATTGTTAGCAGCAATTTCAATTTTTCCTCCGTCCCCTGCGGCAAAAGCATCGGAACCAAAACCGCCTGAAATTACGGTTAAGTTATCGGCAATATTTAAATCAATTGTGCCGCCATCTCCTGTCCCAAATGTACTCGTGCCAATGCCGCCAGAAATGATTTCTAGATTTTGCGCCTCAACCTTGACTGTTCCTCCGCTACCCGAACTCCTAGCTTCCGCTCCCAACCCGCCAAATTTGATTTGTGCCGTGTTGGCAATGTCTAAATAAATTGTCCCTCCATTTCCACCACTAAAAGTATTAACTCCTCCGCCACCATTTTGGACTGACATGTTCTGAGCCGTAAAATTGATCTCGCCTGAGTTTCCCGCTGCTTGTGGTAATGTCCAGCTTTCTAGATTTGCGCCGTAGATAATAATCGAATCTGCAACGATGTCAATGATTCCTGCATCCCCTGTCCCAGAAGTGTGAGCTAGTATACTTGATTGATTCCTACCAGGATCGATAATAGAAAAAGTATCGGAAGCATTGATATCAATAGCGACAGGTATTTCATGGTCTTGATTTTGAGCCGAGATTCTGGTGTGGTTAGCAGGAAGTTTTTCTAATTCTGGCAATGATTGTGGGCTGAAAAAATCTTCAATTTGGAAATCAAACTCGGCTAGGGTATCGAAGTCGTAACCTAGGCTAATATTTTTACCTGTGAGGTATATTTGCGTCTTGCCTTCAGTACCACCGTCAATGCCTCCCTGCTGATTAATTTTAATATCAGCAAAGTTACTTACCTCTTGGTAGTCTAGCTGCCAATTATCATGATCAGGATTAAGCTTGATCTTCTGATTTGCTCCTACTGCCCCTAGTTCAATTTTTCCTGTTGAAGTATTGAGATAACCTGCTTCAAGCTTAATTTCTCCCCCAAGCAAACTTAGATTTTGTCCTGGAGCAATCCTTAAACCTTCTGGAGTTATAAAATCTTCA
Source organism: Cyanobacteria bacterium P01_G01_bin.67 (assembly GCA_039179675.1). Lineage (GTDB taxonomy): Bacteria > Cyanobacteriota > Cyanobacteriia > Cyanobacteriales > Xenococcaceae > Waterburya. Next base: position 42,194 of record JBCDEP010000032.1, on the reverse strand, counting down.
GGATCAGTGACTCTGGAGGTGGATGTTGTGCTATGGGAGCGATTAATGATTTTTCCTGGATTAGAACCAAACTGTAAGCCAACAGGAATATTGATTGTTAGTAGAGGCGGAATCTCCCCATCGACAGCACTGAAATTAAAGCCATTATCAAAAATATAGCTATCTGCGGTGGTAACTAATAACGAGCCAGCAAGATCTAGCTGGGCATTTTGACCAAAAACGATACCGTTGGGATTGAGTAAAAAGAGGTTGGCGTTACCGTCAACTCCCAAAGTACCAAAGATCTGAGAAACATTATTACCCGTAATTCTGGTCAATATATTATCAATCCCTTCAGGACTAGCAAAGTAAACTCGCTCTAGTTCAGGAATATTAAATTCAGTAAAGCTATGAAATAAGTTGTTGCCGCGAACTGCTCCCCCTTCAAGATAATCAGCGATCGCATCTTTAACTACAACATCGGGGGTGACAATTGAGGTTTCTTGACCCAAGCTAGTATCGGGGTCAATTTGAGCAACTGTTACTAAAGCTATCGAGTGCCACAACCATCCAGATATAAATATTAACGGAAGAGATTTATCAAATATCACCATTGGCGATTACACAATTAACCATTAGCCGAATCAACTAAGAAACTTCATCTAACTATGGTTCCCAATTATGGAAGTAAAACCATAATCCAGCTAGTAATCGGTTTCACAGGGCAGATCGATGGTAAAAATAGTTTTGCCCGATTGACTGTTAAGTCTAACTTTGCCTCCTAGCAACTCAATCAAATTTTTAACTAAAGCTAGACCAATACCAGTTCCCCCAAACTTCCAAGGATCGTGATGCGGAATTCGATAAAATTTATCGAAAACTCGCTGTTGTTCTTCTGGTAATATTTCTACGCCAGTATTGCACACGCTCAGTTTAATGCCTACTTCTGTTGTGGCGGCACTAATTTTAATTGTTTCTTGGGCAGGAGTATATTTACAAGCATTGTTAATCAACTCTACTAGGGTTCGCTTAATCGTGGAAATATCTGATTTAAACTGAGGTAGGTTATCTTCAAGGTCAATAATTAAAGCTTGCTGTTGGCTCTCAATTCTCTCGTGAAACTGTTCGACAATTTGTGGCAGCCAGACTGATAAATCAATCCACTGCATACTAATTATTTCTTTTTTGGCATCAATATAACAGAGAGTCAGTAAATCATCTACTAATTGATTTTGTCTACTGCAAGCAGAGCGAAAAATATCCAGCACCTTAGTAAAAGTTGCCGATCTATGACTGCCTATTTCTCGCTCCAGGAGCGTTTCTAAAGTTTCTGATGCTAATTGAATACTGCTCATGGGAGTCTTTAATTCATGAGAAATAGTGCGGAGAAAATCATCTTTGAGTAAGTTTAAGCGGGCGAGTTCTTGGACTTGGATCTGTGATTGTTGATACAGTCGGGCTTGTCTAATAGCGATCGCACATTGATTAGCTACTTGCTCGACTAGAGAAATTTCCGAAATTTTAAAAAATTCAGTTTTCGGTCGCAATAGCCAAAGATTTCCCAGAACTCCTTGATCGTCGAAGATAGGACAGACCAATCTTGTCGCCTGGGTCTCAAGGGGACTTAGCTCGGGAACTTTTTCGACAAATTGGAGTGACTGTTTTTGCAGTAGTTGATGATCAAGCTCGGGAAAATCTTTGACTTGTCGAATTATTCCCTGACAGTTTGGTAACAGGTTACTATGTTCATGAGCTATTCTCGCTATAGTGTGATTGCGATCATAGAGTTCAATCTTGCAACGATCTATTTTTAAGACACGTCCAATTTCTTCGGTAACTGTTTGTAAAATTAGTGGTTCATCTAGACTATCTCGGATCTTTTCGGTAACTTTGCGAGTTAAGACTTCAAATTTTACGGAACTTTTTAATTTTGCCGTACGCTGACTAACTTTTTGCTCCAGATAACTATTGAGACTTTGCACCTGATCGTAAAGTTCGGCTTGCTGTACGGCAATCCCAACTTGATCTGACAATTGTTTTAATAACTGAACTTCTGAATCATGCCATTGACGGGGAGCATGGCAATGATGGGCGATTAAAAGTCCCCACAAATCTTCTCTGGCTACAATAGGCACCACTAAATTTGCCTTTACATCAAAGTCTTGCAGAACATCGCTATAGCATTGTGCGAGGTTAGCAGTTTTTACATTTTCAATAATATGGACTTGCCCTTGTTTATATTTTACCAGATGTTTTTCGGCAAAACATGGGTCTATGATCTTTCTTCCATATATGCTCTGAGTAGATTCCTTTAGCGATTCAACGGCAATGACTCCACTCAAGTCTGGTTCAAAACGGTAGATCAATACCCGATCAGTTTGTAAGAATTTTCTAACTTCGGTAACAGTTTGTTCCAGAATTACTCCTAAATTTAGTGATTGGCGAATTCTTAGAGCGATCGCTGCAACTAAATTCTCCTGCTCTGGCTGAGGCAAAGAAGATTTTGAACTACGATCAAAGTTATGGTTTTGCAACAAACTTTACCAATTTTAAGTTAGTCATCACTATTAAATCTTAATGTTTTTTAAAGATTTTCAGTGCCACATTTACTATTTGTTAAATAAATTATCGATTGGACTGCTGACGAATCTTAATTCATCATTAATCCAGGTATTTAGACTTATGAAACCTGGTAGTTTTATTAAGAAAAGTTAAGTACTTACGCCTCAATTTTGGGGATAGAAAGTTAATCCAAAGGTATGAATGCAGTCGAACTGTTGAAACAGTATCAAGTTGGAGTCAAAGACTTCTCTGGGGTCAACCTCACTGGAGCAGTTTTAAGAAACGTCGATCTGAGTCAAATCAACTTTGCTCAAGCAATACTGACTGAGGCTGATTTTACAGGCGCGAGCCTAAAACAGGCTAATTTATCTCAAGCAATATTGGATCTGAGTAACTTGAGTGAAGTTCAGCTAACGCAAGTCGATCTTAGATCCGCATCATTGAAGTCGGCGTTACTTTATAAAGCTTCTTGTGCCAAAGCTCAGTTGCAAAAAGCTAATTTGAATCAAGCTATTCTCAAGCGAGCATTTCTGAGAGAAACTAATTTAAGTCTGACCAAGCTAGTGGCAGCAGATCTGAGTCAAGCTAATCTGATTGATGCAAATTTAACTGGCGCCGATCTAAGTCAAGCTAACCTAGATAAAGCATTTCTTCAAGGAGCAAATTTATATCAAGCTGTTTTAGAAGAGGTTAATCTGGAACAAGCCATCCTGACAGGTGCTACGATGCCCGATGGCAAATTATTTGAAGGATGAGGAATAGGAATCTAGTTAGTCTTCAAAACTATTAAACTGTTTTAAGATTGTGGCATGGATAATTTGTGTTGATTGATTCAACGATGAATTAATATCTGATGAAGACGATTACTATCGGCAAGAGCGACGGTGAAGCCTAGGTTTTGATATTGCAACTTTTCTCCTTGATGGGGGATTTTTTGCCATTGCTCTAACAAGAAACCACCCAGGGTATTGTATTCATCGGCTAAAGGCAAAGTCAACTCTAATTGCTCATTAACCTCCTCTAGATTCATTTGTGCCGAAACGAGAAAGGTATTTTCATCCAGCTGTTGAATTGCCTCTACTCTAGGCTCAGGATCGTCTCCTGCATCCCCGACAATCTCGGTAATTAGGTCATGGAGAGTAATTAGACCAGAAGTTCCGCCGAATTCATCGATAACGATCGCTATTTTTTGGTGCGATCGCTGCATCGAAGGTAATAATTCATCGAGAGAAGTGGATTCGGGAATAAAGCTGACAGGTTCTAGCCAAGCCTCTAAAGTGGAGTTTTGGTCAAGTTCTCCTCTGGCTAATGGTTCAGACAGTTTTTTATAATGAATAATGCCCCGAATGTCATCTAGAGAATCACCGATGACAGGATACCCAGAATATCCATGCTCCACCATGGTTTGCAAAAACTCGCCAAAAGTGGTGTTTAAGGAGAGAAATTCAATATCTGTCCGCGGAATCATGACCTCTTTGGCAGTATCATCGCGAAATTCAAAGACGTTTTTGAGTAGTTTTCTTTGCTCTGCTGCCAGACCAATTGATTCTCTCTCGGTGGCAATAATTAACTGTAGTTCCTCTGAAGTAACTTTTTCGTACCATCCTTCGCCACTATATTCAACTCCAATCAGTTTAAGTAATAAGCGAGTGGATAAATTTAGAATAGCGACAAAAGGACGAAAAATACGGGCAATTACCAAGCTTGGGGGTCCAAAAAACCGTGCTAGCTTTTCGGGAAACATTAAAGCTACAGATTTGGGACATAATTCCCCTAAAACGATTTGAAGATATGCCAAGGTGATAAACGCCGTAGGAATAGCCAGAGAGTGGGCAATCGTCTCAGATAAGTAGGGCGGGATGTTGAGACTTTGAACCAAGGCAATAATTGACACCGCCATCGTTTTTTCCCCCACCCAGCCCAATGCCAGACTAGAAAGGGTAATACCCAATTGGGTGGTGGAGAGGAGGCGATCAATACTTCGTTGGAGAGATTGAACAGTTTGTGCTTGAATATCTCCGTCTTTGACGAGTTGACTTATGCGAGAGCGACGAACCGAGACAATCGAAAACTCTGCGGTAACGAAAAAAGCATTTATCGCAATCAACAGAAAAACACCAATAAAAGTCAAGACTAGATTTTGTTCAGCCATCAATTAACTAACAAAAAACAAGTAGTACTAGCTTCTATTCCGCCACGAACATGCTGCGCCATTATTTGTTCCGATCATTAACTAAGTTATACACTTTTCGGAGAATGTCTTCTTCTTTAATGATTTTGAGACCTTTGTATTTTCCCCCCAATGGCTTTTGATTGAGAGTCCGATCACGAGAATTTACGTCTGGTTGGGTTACTACCTTGAGAGCCTGACTTCCCATGAAGTAGCCGATATAAGAGCTAGCCGCGCCAGCTAACAGCATCATCAGGAATAAAAGTATAGTGAGCCATAAATTAACTCTTATTTTCATGCGATCGCGATTTTTTTTGATAGATGTTGTCAAAGATACCAGACTTACTAATATAATGGTCTACTAGAATAAAATAAATGCCCAGGGTTGGCCGAGCGGTTTAGGCAACAAACTCATAATTTGTGCAAGGCAGGTTCAACTCCTGCACCCTGGACTTATGGTTAACAAAACAGGCAGTAACAGACAAGCACTCAGTAATAGCTATTAGATATGTTTGGTGAATTATAGTTTTAATTCAAGCCTCTTGTTCATCTAATCTAATCTCTGATTTAAGCTTTATCTGTTAAATTTAACTGTTCTCAACTATGCTTAGAATGCACTATAGCTTGGGTTTTCTATGAGGGAAGTATCATAGGGGTTTTCTAGATCTCTAGTAATCATTTTCGCACCAGTCTTGGACTGCTGTTCTAATCCTGCTCGATATACCTCGTCAACAGCTTCCCCATCAGCAGCAATATCCTGTTCGGGAAATCCTGTAATACCGATAATGGTGTTAATTTGCCCTAAAATACTGCTCTGACGAAAAGCATTTTTACCTTTCTTGAAGTAGGCGTTTTCGAATTTGTCAGTCAAAGGCTCCATTTCTGCTTTGGCTTCTAGAGATAATAAACTAGCAATAGTGGCTATCACTAGAACTTTACTTAATTTAGTAAACTTAATAGACATTACTTTACTTATATGAGTGAATTTACCAAGGATCACAGCAACGGTTAGACTCCGACACCTTATAGTTTGGGGCGAAGGGATAACAAACCTAACTGCACCAATTATATGGCTCAGAAATCTGTGACTTCTGCTCAATCCTAGCTGATGAATTAGTGAAAGAAAAGTCCACCAATATCTTTTCCATTTTATAAATTTATGAATCTAAAACAAATTGCTGATTTCTCTTTAGCTACGGCTAATACTGATACTTTGCGACAAATTTTACTAGATTTAATTGTTAAGCAGGCTTATGTTGAGGGGGATTTTACTCTATCTTCGGGTGTTAAAAGCCCTTACTATATCAATTGCAAACAGGTAACTTTGACTGCTGAAGGGGCGTTAGCGTTGGGTCGTTTACTGTTCCAACTCTTACCAGAAGATACTCAGGCGATCGCAGGTCTTACTTTGGGTGCAGATCCTATGGTTTCGGCGGTTAGCGTTGTTTCTGCTTATGAAAACCAGCCGATTCCTGCTTTAATTATCCGCAAGCAACCAAAAGGACATGGCACAAAAGCTTATATTGAAGGTCCATCTTTGGCTTCAGGGGCAAAGGTAATTGTCTTAGAAGATGTCGTTACTACAGGAGGCTCGGCACTCACCGCAGTGGAAAGACTACAGGATGCTGGTTATGAGGTGACCCAAATTCTAGCTTTGGTTGATCGAGAACAAGGAGGTAAAGAGCTATATCAGTCCAAAGAAATTCAGTTTCAGGCTTTGTTTTCGATTAAGGAAGTTCAACAGCAATATGCAAAATTATGAACTAAATATTGAACAATAAATGCTTATAGTCTAAAGCTTAGAGCTTCGTTAAAAGACTTTACTTTTCGTTATACGTACACTGAATGTTATTGGCTAAGCTAAAGAAGTAATCATCTTTATTTCAGTTTTATGGACGCAATTTCTTCCCGCAATTCTAAAGCAGCAAACTGGTCAACAATTATCATGTTTGCTTTAGGGTTTTGGCTCAGCGGCAGTTTGATTTTTGATTTGTTGGTTGTTCCTGGAATGTTAACTAGCGGCATGATGAAGGAGCCTGGTTTTGCCAGTGCTGGCTACGTTATTTTTGGCACCTTTAATCATGTTGAGTTGCTATGCGCTGCTACAGTTTTGGCTGGGTGTTTAGTCTACCGCTTCGGCTATGGTTTAACTAGCAAGATTAATACTAAATCTATATTGTCGGCTAGCGCTTTGTTGGCTATTGCTTTGGTTTACACTTATATCTTTACGCCTCAAATGAGCAGTATGGGAATGCCCTTAGATATGTTTACCATTCCTGAAACAACTTCAACCTCCATGACTATTATGCATCTTGGCTATTGGAGTTTAGAGGCGATCAAACTATTAGCTGCTACTGCTTTGTTACGTAGTTTCTATCGTAGTTCTTGTAGCATAGTCTAGTATAGCTAATCAGCTTTTTAGATATTTGGAAATAGTGTGGGAATATTGAGCTAAAAATTAATTGCTCGTAGTTATTTCTGCACTATATTTTTTTTTATTTCTTGTTGGCAAATCCACCAAAAATAAATTGTCAAATTAATTAAGCCTACTAGCTTGGTACCATCCTCTAACATCGCATGAACCCCTCGGCTACTAATGGGCGCAATGTCGATCGCGCTGGAAAATCCAAATAAACAAAAGGATGCTAGTAAAGGAATATAAGGAGTTTGACGAATAGTACTACGAAATAGCCAGGCGTAAGCAATTAGCAATAAGCCATAAAGGCTGTAAACAGATAATTTGACTAGCTTACAAGTGCTAAACAAAACGCATAAAATCAAGGTTAAGCGAAAGCGATCATCGAGAAAAAGCAACAGCATAACCACCGCACTTGCCCACAATAATATTTGAAAGCGATGGCTAGATTTAGGTAATAACAAAGCAGAAAAGAGACAAATAGCGATCGCCGTACACCAGAGAATTTCAGAGAGACTGGTCAACCAGCCTGAATAGAACATACGGGAATAAAAGGGATCGCTAAACAGACTTTCAATACTTGCTCCTTTACTTTTGATCTTGGCGTAGATACTTAAGACGCTCAGGATCAGAATAGTTATGGCGTTTAACCAAATTAAGACTGGGATACTCTCAAAGTGTTGCTTTCCTCTAGTTAGCCAAGACTTCAGTACAGGAAAAGCGGTAGATTTCTCTCTCATTAGTAAAACAACTCAGAATTTTAAAAGCGGTAGTTAGCAAATTAACATCATCTTCCATACTAGCCAACAGCAAGCACCAGTGATGTATTGAGACAAGCATCATCATCGCTTTGAGTTATTGAAATTAAATAGAAAATCGTGGTGACAGAGGTTAGGGAGTTGGGGTTAGGGAAAAAGACTGATGAATAACTTTTCGTTTGGCAGCGTATAATTTGTTGCTGGTTGCTTTCTGCTAGCTGCATTTACTTAACTATTTATTGAGTATTCAGTAAAAAAAATTATTCATGAATCTAAAACGATTTATCTCAATCGTAATTAGTGTTGCGATTCTGCTTTATATCTATTCTCAGATCGACTTTGCTAATCTAGTTCAAGTTTTGCAAAATTGCGATCGCCTAATGTTGATTATAAGTCTGGCAATGGTTATCCCGATTACGGCGATTACTTCCTGGCGGTTGCAACAGTTGGTACCACAGCGTAGCTTAAACTTTCTGGAAGCTAACCGTCTCATTCTTGGTGCTAGCGTCCTCAATATGGTTTTACCTTCCAAAATGGGAGATATCGCTAAGGCATATTTCATGTCTGAAAGATCTAAATTAAGCGGCAGTCTGGCTTTGGCAATCTCTATTTTTGAAAAGGCTTGCGATCTACTGTCTCTCTTGCTGTGGTGTGTGTTTGGCTTAATTCTCTACCCTGCCAAAGATGTTCTATTTTGGATTATGACCTTGGGTGTAGCTGGGGGGTTAGTTTTAGGTCTAATATTATTATGCTCTGAGCAATTTGCTGATTTATTTTTTACCGTTGCCATCAAATTTACTCCGAAGTCCGTAGGCAAAAAACTGGAAAAAATGCAGACTTCCTGGGGAGAAATGCATGACTATTTTTGGGGTAATAAGCAGCAGCTATGGTTGATTACCAGTACCTCAGTATTTATCTGGTTTCTCCACCTCTTACAAATTTGGCTATTTATCTTGGCTTTAAAAGCTGTGGTTCCTTTTTTAGCTAGTTTGGCACTGTCTCCCCTATCAATCTTGGCAGGATTATTACCTCTAACCTTTGCTGGAATTGGTACTCGTGACGCTGCCATTATTTATTTTTATCAGGATTACTTTAATGAAGCTACGGGAGCCGCTCTTGGTTTGCTTTGTACTTCCCGCTATTTCATTCCCGCGTTAATTGGCTTACCGTTTTTGGGACAGATGCTCGGAGCAGTAAAAAAAATGGATAATTAATTAAGGGTTAGGAAATTTTGAATTGCTTCATTGAGCTAAATGTCAAAGCAAAAACAGATACTTAACTACTTAAAGCTTAAAGTTTAGAGCTTAAAGCTTATTCAAGATAATAATTCAATTTTAGATTTAACAATACAGTTTCATGACCACCTCACCACTTACTTGGCAACAATTGGCAGAACTTACGGATTTTGACAGAGATACTGTCAATGGAGTTACCAATGCTCAAGCTACTCTCCGTTTATTTGGTCAAACAGAAGAGGCGGTAAGAGTGACCTTGTTTCGGGATAACCATGCTTGGTGTCCCTACTGTCAAAAAATTTGGCTCTGGTTAGAAGAAAAGCAAATTCCTTACCGTATCCAAAAAGTTACCATGTTTTGCTACGGCAAAAAAGAAAGCTGGTATAAACAAAAAGTTCCCTCAGGGATGTTACCAGCAGTGGAACTTGATGGACAGATAATTACCGAAAGTGATGATATCTTGCTCGCTTTAGAAAGGACTTTTGGCGTCTTATATTTGGGGATGGAAGATCCACAAGTGATCCCTTTGCGTCGACTAGAACGATTATTATTTAGAGCTTGGTGCAGTTGGTTATGTCGCCGAGTGATTTTCCCAGGACAGGAAAAAACTAATCGCCAGCAATTCTTAGAGGCAGTAGCAATGGTAGAAGAAGCATTAGCTAAAACTCCTGGAGGCTATTTCTTGAGTGAATTCAGTACGGCTGATGTTATTTTTACTCCTTACGTTGAAAGAATGAACGCTAGTCTTTACTATTACAAAGGCTATTCTCTGCGGGAAGAGAATCCCTACTTATCTGCCTGGTTTGATGCGATGGAAACCCGCTCCACCTACAGGGGTACTCAAAGCGATTTTCATACCCATGTCCATGATTTACCACCACAAATGGGAGGCTGCTACTCCAACGGCGAACCTCAAGCCTTAGCAAATCAAGCCAGAGTAGATCAAGGAGATTGGTTCAAACTACCAGACGTTACCTATCCTGAACCTGAAACCTCTCGCATAGAAGCACTACAACGAGTAATTAAACACCGAGATAATATTCTTAAAGTCAATCCAGCTGATAATCAATTATTTGACGAGGCTTTACGGTGTGCTTTAACCAAAATGATGACAGGAGAAACCTGCACTCCATCAACAGGCTCAGATGTTGCTTTGAGGTATCTACGAGATAGAATAAATGTTCCCAGAGATATGTCGATCTATGCGGCAAAAAGATTAAGAACAGCACTTGAAGAGACAGCGGCATTAGTAGGGGATGCTCAATCTGAACCCATCCCTGTTAGGCATCGTTACGATCAAAACCCTGCTAACTTTGTTGCTGGTTAGTTAGAGAAAGATGTCCACAGATGAACGCAGATAATTGATCTTGCTAATTATAGTTTTTTGGTTTAGTAGATGGAAATAGCGATCTCAAATCAAATTATTTAATAGACCAAAGTACTTGTTTGTCTAGTGTCTTTTAATTTCAATACTTGGGCTAATTATTGATTACTAAATTGATTAGTAATAAGTAACTAAAATACCATTAAATTTACTAGAGGCTAAGATAGTGTAATTTCATTTAATTACATCCTAGTTTTGAAGGTAAAAGTCAAATGTTAAATTGTGTTTACTGTAAAACTGCATACTTTGAAAAAGGCAAAGGCTTAAGAGAACACATAATTTTGTCGTCTATTGGAGGAAGAAAAGTCTCTAGAGATATTGACTGTGAAAATTGCAATAATAAACTGGGTTTAGAAATTGACGAACCCTTTTCAAAAAGACTGGGCTTTTTTTCAACAATGCTTGGAATTACAACAGGTAGAAATAAAAATGCTCCTATTCACAAGAATTTTGTTAAACATGAAGGAGAAAATTATGATCTTTTACCTGGTGGAAAATTTAGATTATCTAAAACAAGTGTAAATTTTGAAAATAAAAATATACCAGAGCAAGAATCAGTTTCAATTACTGCGCCAAATGCAGAACAAGCATTAAGTAAATTAGATCAGGCTTTAGGTAAATGGAATAAGTCCAGAAATGATTTAACGGAATTGAAAGCAACTCATACTAAGTCTTATATTCCTCCTATAAATGGACAATTGCCTTTAGGTGGAGAAACGCAATTTCGATCTGTTGCTAAGATGCTTTTGACTTATTTAGCAACAATGATAAATCCTAAAATACTAAGAAATGGTCAATTTGATCGAGTCATTGAATATATACATAAAGGTAATAATAATTATAATTCTTGTTTTTGGGACTTTATATTACCTATACCAAGTGAACCTAAAATTAGTGAGATCAATCATAGAATTTTTATTTTTGCTTCAGAAGAAAAAAAGTTGGTTTTTGGTGTTCTTGAACTTTTTGGCTATTTGAAATTTTCTGCTGTTCTAACAGATAATTGGAGTGGCGGAGATCTAAACAAGGTTCATGTAATTGATCCAACTACAGGAGAAAAAGAAGAACATGAAATTGTCGCCCCTGATCGATTATTTGATTTTGTTGATGAAAGATTCCTCAAAGAAAGTTTTGAAAATCAATGTAATAATTCTACGAAAAAGATTATAAAAGCTTATCAGAGAAGGCAATTTCAGCAAATAATGTCTGATATAGCAAAAAAGACAATAGAAAATAACATAACAAGCAAAGGTAAAATTATTACTAAAGCAAAATACAATAAAATTATAGAAGAATTCATATTAGAATTAAATAAATAAATTTGTCGAATGCCTTCAACTGAAGTTGTTGATTTAAAAGAATAGAATAAAATTAAATTCAATAATAATGAATTTACCCAACCAAACTATATCTAAACTGACATTGGCGGAATTCTTGGAACTTGCAATAACCAAGCCAGAACAAGAATATTTAGTAGGAGAAATAATTCAGAAGCCAATGCCTCAAGGAGAACATAGTGTCTTGCAAGCTAGCTTAGTTACAGAGATTAACCAAGTAGGTAAACCGCAAAAGCTAGCCTGCGCCTTCCCTGAATTACGCTGCACCTTCGCGGGGAGTTCTATTGTGCCTGATGTAGCTGTATTTGAGTGGCAAAATATTCCACTAGAGTCTAACGGTAGGATTAGTAATAAATTTGAGATTCCACCAGATTGGACAATTGAAATATTATCTCCTAACCAATCTGCTAATCGAGTAATTAGAAAAATTACTTTTTGTCTTAGCCAGGGAACAAAATTAGGATGGTTAATCGATCCTGAAGATGAGTCGGTAGTAATTTTTGAACCGAATGCTATGCCTATAGTTAAAGCTGATAATGATCTGTTGTTAATTTTAGACCTGTTAGGAAATTGGCAGCTTTCCACAGCAGATTTATTTAATTGGCTGAACTTTAGCTAGATCACTTTACTTTTGTAACTCTATCAAAAGACGCCGCTGAAATCCTTGTCCCTAAAATAGCGATGATTCAAAAAATCATAAGAAAAGCCGAGATCGATCTCGGCTCAATCAAACATTAATAATCTAGTAGGTGTGAGGACTAGTTACTAAGATGATGTCACTTACCATTGTGCAAGATAGATGTCAGAGTTTGATTAAGAGCAGCTTAATATTTGCCTTAGTCTAATTTAAGATGTTCAGGAATCTGCGTGCTTACCATTTCCGTTGCTACTTCGCGAACTTCTCGTTTGCAGTTTGCGAACTCTGGTAATTGATCTACGGCGTATTTCCATGACAGCACCAATTTCTTGTCTCAAGCGAGTACATTTTTCTAGAGCTGACTGCATTTGTTCGATCGGTAGAATTAGCAGTTCGAGGTCTGATAATGCCGTGATGGTCACCGGACTAATATTTTTACCAGAAAGCCCAGATTCCCCAAAAAAGTCACCTACAGACAGTTGAGCTATTTCATCTTCTCGTACTAAATTTTCTCGACGGATAGTTACGGTAGCTTCACCTTTAGTAATCACATAAAATTCATTTGAATGGGAGCCTTGTGCGATCGCTTTTTCCTCGATCCCAAAGAACCTTTCCGTCGCAGATTGAGCTAATTCTGCTAATATTTCGGCATTAGCAGCCGCAAAAATTGGCAGCTCCTGCATTTTTGCTAAACAATCATCAATTAACTGATTTGAGTTAATTTTACGAGGTGGATTATGATAAACAGTGCGAATCGGAAAAGGAATATTTAAGTTATTACGCTCTGCTGCATACCAAATTCGGGTCACAAACTCATCCCTAATTTGGGGAACCTTATCATAGTCGGCTAAGAATAATCGCACTCGATAACCGATAGAAGAGTCGTCATAAGAAATAGTCTGAATCACTGGCTCTGGCTTATCCAAAACTCCTTTAGTTGCCAGAGCTGTTTCTTTCATGACCTGTTTAACTTTATTGGGAGGATCATTATAGGAAAAACCAATATCAACTGGCTCAATGTGGAGTTTTTGAGGACGACGAAAGTTGCGAATGGTAGCTCCAGCTAAAACAGCATTGGGAATAATCAGCATTTCTAATTCCCGCGTCAGGATATGAACTGAACGCCAGTTGATCTCAATTACCTTGCCCTTAATACTATCCACCTCAATCCAGTCTCCTTCAGTAAAAGGTCGCTCAAACAGAAGGGCAATTCCCGAAAATAAATTTCCTAAAGTATCTTGAAGCGCCAAACCAATGACAATCGAGCCTACTCCCAAAGCGGCAATTACCCCACCTAAGTCTGCTCCCCAAACTACCGATAGGACAATCGCCACACCACAGAGAATGAGAAAAACTCGACTCAGATCGCGAAATAATCGGGGGACGTTTGCTTGCCAACTCCCAGCCTTGGCTTGATTAAACAGCAATCCATTAACCACAGTTAGGGAGCCATGAAGGGTAAACAACCACAGTGCTGTTTGTACCAACCGAAGAGGAGTAGTTGATTGAGATAGCCCTAAGATTTTATTTAACAGTATAAACAGAGCTAAACTAGGAAAAATTAAATTGCGAATAATAAGCAATGTTGCGACTAACAATTTATCCTGAGATTTCGCCCGATAAATAATTTCGCCTAAGATCAAAGTCATAAAGGGAAAAGCAATAATTAAGATCGCGCCCCAAATAAACCAATCCTGTTGCCAAAAAGACTCTTGCATATTTTAGTATTCCTGATCCTTTATCCGTAATCCCTGATTTAGTATGGTTTAGTCGCCCATACTGCTAATGTTCCTTTCCCAGATAAATCCAAGTCTGAAGTTGGTTCAAAATCTTCGATAAACTCGGCGATGCGATTGTATACATTTTGCGTAACTTGGATTGTGTTCCATTCACCTTGAGACTGCAAACGGTTGGCAACGTTAACCGTATCACCCCAAAGATCGTAGATAAATTTTTCTCGCCCGACAATCCCTGCAACTACCGAACCAGAGTTAACTCCAATCCTTAATTGAAGGTTCATGTTTTTATCCCGATTAAAGCGACGCACAATTCGCAGCATTTCTTTGGCGAAGTCGATGATCCTTTTGGCATGATCGAGACGAGGTACCGACAAGCCGCACACTGCCATATAGCCACTACCAATTGTCTTATGTTTTTCTACTCCATATTTTTCTGCTGCATCATCAAAGGCAATGACTAAATCATTCAGAAAACTTACGGTTTCCCTCGCGGGTAAAGTTTCGGAAAGTTCGACAAAGCCCCCTAAATCGGCAAACAAGACCGTAACGTTAGAAAAGCTATCGCCAATACTTTCTTCTCCCTGTTGAACTCTTTTGGCTACTGGCTCAGGTAGAATACTCAATAATAATTCTTCGTTTTCATCGTTTTTCTCTTGAACTAATTTCTTTTGCTGGTCTAAACTATCGACCATTTCGTTAAAAGAATGAGCTAACTCTCGAAATTCATCTTTGGTTTTAACTTTAACTTTGACTTCAGTGTTGCCTTTCCCTACCTGACGAAAGCCATCAATGAGGGCGCGAATCGGACGCACAAAGTAATAGGAAAGTATCGAAGCAATCAAGGTGACTAATAAGACAATAATTGCTGTGGCTAAAAGCACTTTTCGCTGAAAATCTCGAATGGGTTTAAAAGCTTCTGCTGTATCAATCTGAGCATTAATTACCCAATCCAAACCATCCAATTCCAGAGGACGATAAGCATTAAGGGTTTCTCTGCCGCGATAATCTTCACCAAGGTCATATCCAGTCTGGTTGTCAAGAGCTTGTTCAATCGCCGCAGTACTTACCTCTTGATGCAGAATTGAATTATTAAACAATTTGATCTGGGCAACTTCCGACTCTGGTAATCCTTCCTTGGCGATCGCTTTAAAATATTCTTCGGGCTGTTCAATCAGAAATCTGGAAATACTCCGCATCCCATAATCAGCACCGACTAAATAGGTTTCTCCTGATTTTCCAAGTCCATTTGTCTGCCAATTATTATTACCAGTCATGATCCTGTTAATTTCATTGGCAGATAATTGAAAAGCTAGAACTCCAATTAGCTCCGATTGATCAAAAACAGGACTAGCCACAAAAGCTGCTGGTTCACCATAGGAGGCTCGATAAGGCTCAAAATCTGAGATGGCGACAAAATCAGGGTCGTTAACTTTAACTGCTTGTTTAAATACTTGTGCAAGGGTGCTGGAGGCGTAGGGACCAGTCAGTAAATTAGTCCCGAAATCAGTTTCTTTCTTGACTGAATAAGTAATTGTTCCTGTCTTAGCGTCAATCAAAAATAGGTCGTAGTAACCTAGCTGAGAAATAAAATTATTATAAATTGGCTGAACTAGGGCATGAACTCTGCTGTATTCGCTGCCATCGTTAGCATTACTTAAAAATTCTTTTTCTCCTAGGGGATTACTATTGGCGGCAATGTAATGATACTGCAAATATCTGGCGGCACTGTTATCAGGTAGATATGAATAGAGAAGTGGTCTTCCTCCTGTATTTTTGGCTAATTTGGGTAAAAACTCCTCATCGTAGTATTGCTTGAGCTTATCGTGCCAATTTAGCTGGATTTTTCCCGCTTCAAGTTCTTGATAAGAGCTATTAAACGCTTTAACTGCATCGTTGACTCCACCTCGACTAAAAGTCTGAATTTGAGCTTCAACCTGCTGAAAATATCTTTCGATTTCAATGGCTTTGGTTTCCCGCAGACTTACCAGCTGATTTTGAATACTATTATTAAGAGCCTGGCGACCGTTGTTATAGCCAACATAGGCGATCGCCATGCTGGAGCTAATACATACGCTCAAGAGCATCAGCATTAGCTTTGACTGAATACTTAATTTTCCGATCAAATTTCTAAATTCCCGTTGATGATGATTAAATCGCTAAAATCATTAAATTACTATAGTTAATTTTTGCCTTGAAACAACAAAAATTTAGATAAACCTCCCCATGTACGATCGCAGTTACTATAAACAACTTCTATCGCAAATTTAAAATCGAGAAATGGGATGAAGACAAAAATCTCCTCAGCGATCGCTCAAACCTTAAGCTCAATGCTTAAGCCAATTTTGAAATATGTCTCCAACTGTGACCGTCAATTGCTTTGGACAATTGTATTTTAAAATAATTTAAGTACCCAAAGAATGTAACATAGTCTCAGTAATGAGCGAGACTTGATTAATAGCGCCATGTCCTTAACTAAGCTGCAAAAACAGACGCTAAAGTTACCAATTTCAACACTCTGGTTGGGTTTGGGCGTGCTTATGATTGTCATCTTTTTTTTAGCCCCAATCTTCTGGCAAGTCCTGACTTCAATTAAGGTGAATGATGATATTGCTACAATCCCCAATGTTTATCTTCCACAAAGATTTACAGCAGAACACTACAGTGGACTATTTAGCCGTCGTCCTTTTGTTACTTATGTATTCAACAGTGCTTTGGTGGCGAGTATTTCTACTTTATTGTGTCTAGTATTTGGCTCTCCTGCGGCATATGTTCTGACCAGAATGAATTTGCCAGGAGAAAAGTTAATCCTTACAGGAGTTTTAATCATTACTTTGTTTCCCTATGTATTGTTATTTTTAGGTTTACTAGAAGTAGTGAAACTTGTCGGCTTAGGCAATAATTATCTTGCTCTGATTATCCCCTACACTGCCATCAACTTACCTTTGACTATCTTGGTAATGAGGAGCTTCTTTCAGCAACTTCCTCAAGAATTAGAAGATGCAGCAAAAATAGATGGCTATAAAACTTTAGGCATGTTGACTAATATAGTTCTGCCCATGACCTTACCCGCATTGGCGACCACAGGAATTTTGACATTTATTTTTGCCTGGAATGAATACATTTTTGCCTTAACTTTTATCACTGAAGAAGCTAAAAAAACGATCCCCGTTGCTACCGCGCAGCTGGGAGGAGCGAGTTTATTCGATATTCCCTATGGACCGATCGCTGCGGCGACGGTTTTGGGTACTCTACCATTAGTAGTACTAGTGCTGATTTTTCAGCGTCAGATTGTTCAAGGGTTAACAGCAGGTGCCGTCAAAGGTTAGATGTATTGAGCTTACGATCAAAGTCTATACCCAGACAATGCACTTGTAATTTTAAGCGCTGTATTTTAAGCGTAGTAAATATCTCAAGCCTTCAAATAACCAGTCCTACTTGAGAAGTAGTCAGTTATGTACATCTCCGAAAGCGATAAAGCAACAATTCGTCAGCTAATTGAAAAACAATTACAGGCATTTAAGCAAAACGATGAGGAAACGGCTTTTTCCTTGACTAGCCCATCTATTCAGCGAAAATTCGCCTGTCAAGATTTCATGAAGATGATTAAAGATAAATATAATGCCATTATCGAGCCTCGCTCAATTATGTTTCGCGGGTTTACGCTGATCAATGATTTCCCTGCTTTAGTATCGATGATCATGGATCGTGATGGTAGCCTAGCTCAAGGAATATTTATAGTGCAGCATCAACAAGACTATAGTTGGCGCATTCATGGTTATGAACTTCTCTCCATAAATGAGAAAATAATTTGACAAATATAGCAGTTCTCATTTACATGAGGTACGCTCTCAACGCTCTAATTGTGGTTAGTTGTAAGTTGTACTCCCCTAATTTAAGAAGTGCTATGATATTCTCCTAATCAAACCACGATGAAATTTCTACTCGCTCTTGCGCAAAACTTTTGATTCTAAATTGATGTTGGTTGATAGTTTGCCTCAATTGTTCTAATCTCATACAGGCAATTGAGAGTGCCTTGGTTAATTCATGCTCATATATTTGATTTTCTCGTTCTAAAGCAATAATTAAGACTTTAATTGATTGGTCAATTACCAAACGAATTAGATGCTGATAGTTGCGTGAGATAGTTTGTTTAAGCTCTTTTGAATGTTGCTTTAGTTTTGCTGATTTGATACTTTGTCCTGTGATTAAGTTAATAATTTGGAAAACGACAATAGCAAAGCCAATATATTTTCCTTCACCAAAATACATCAGGGTTAGTAAGTATATTCCTAAACCGATCAGCAGGAATATAAACAATTTAAATAAGCTGCTTTGAGTAAAATAATAGTCAAAAATAATTCTACTCTGAGACTTTAAACAACTAGCATCAACAATTTGTTTTAAGTCTAAATTAGGATGTTGTTGGAGAATCACTAAAGCTGGTAATTTTGTTTCTGAAGTCAATAGAGAATTAATACTATTTAGCTGTTCATTAATTTTTACAATTACAGTCTTTAATCCTCCTGCATAAAAATAATTGATGTGTGACCATTGAGTAACCATTAATTCATTAATCTTTTGCTGGCAAAACTCGGTTACATAATTGTGAATATACTCAGCATCTGATGAGGTATTTAAAGTCAGATATAAATATGTATTTTTGGTTTCTTTAACAATTTTGATCTGAGCTACATCGATCATCTGTTGAACGCTAAAGATTAAACTTTCTGATGAAAAAGGATTTAGTAAATCACCTTTAACAAAATTAAGATGTTGTTTTATTTCTCTGATTATTTGCTGTCTTTCTTGACGTAAATGATTGATAGTAACTCTCAACTGCTGTTCGTAACGAGCAACTGTTAAGTTATGTAAATATTTTTCTTTTAAATCTGCTACTTCTTGCTTGAGACTAGTGATTTGGCGATTAACAATCGGTTTAAGTAAAGTTTGTGCTTGATATTTATTTCTGGTTATGAATTTCTCTAGAGCTAATGCTGACAGTTTAACTAGCAATTGCTGATATTTTTTAAGCTGCTGCTGATTATTCAGATCCATCAACTTATTTAATGGTAAGTTGACTTGAGGAGCTAACGAATAATTTTGAACAGTCAGCCAGTTTGATAAAGAAACATCTTGGATATTTCTTGCTGGCTGTTTGACCAAAAGTACCAAACTAATATTTTCTTGTTGTGCAAGTTGGATTAATTGCCGATGACATTTAGACATATTATGTTTGAAATAATATATCAAACAGAGTACATCACAGTTTTGAACAATTTGGCGTATGTTGTTTACTGGTGAAATGAATTGAAACTCATAGAGCGATCGCAGTTTGGCATTAGCCTGATTTTTTGTATGAAGATTTGCTGCTAAAGTCGCCGATGGACTAACAATCTTGACTACTGGTTTAGAAGAAGTTTTTAGATTACCCTGAACCAGATTCAGAGTGTCAATCAACTCACTGTAGAAAGGTTCAGTCTGAGCTTTTTGAGTCAGATAGCTCTTGTTTTGCTCGATCTTTTTAATTAACTGTTCAACTTTGGAATTCAACTTTATCTAGCCGCCGCTGACGGGAGGAATCAAGACTATTTCATCCCCATCTTGCAGTAAAGTATCAGATTCGACAAATTGTAAATTCACCCCAAAGCGCGTGACTTTTCGCCATTGCCTAAGTTGCGGCTTTTGTTCAATTAAAGACTCCAAAAGATTACCGACACTTGTTTGCCGTGACAGCATCAAATTTAGTTCTGATGTTTCAAAAGCTTCTTGATAGATAGCAAACAACTTAACTTTGACTGTGATCTTTTCTTGGGTCATAAATTTTGATTAGGTGATTACTAAACTCAAATGCTTAATAGAGGGTAGTTAAGAGTTGAGCAACGTTTATAAAATTCTAGTTTTAGCCTTGCCTATCTTACGGTATTTTGACAACATGCAGTTAGTCCTTGATGGCGATTTCGCTGCGCGATCGCCCTTACTATTAAGATTAAATTTAGGGCAGCCATTGAGGATGAAAACCGATAAAGGGTAATTTTTCGACATCAACTCTCGTTTTGTTCGCCAAATCTATAGTGGGAATAGCCAACCAGATACTATTTTTTTTCTCCCCAGGAATATTAGAGTTAATCTGATTTAGTGATCTCTCGAAGAGAATTCCCAGTCCATCTAGAGCAACGCTAACCTGACTTTCTTGATATTTAGCAACGGTAACTAAAGTATTAATTTTTCCTGTTTTTAGGTTTATTTCGGCTAGATACGGTTTTTCAACATATATTTCTCCCTTAGATAATTCGGTCAGCCAACAGTATAGATGTTCTGCTATTGGGTCGAACTGACAATTTTGAATCGAACCATCAGTATTTAAAAGTTCTTTTTCTATACCTTGACTGTTAACGTAATAAAGCGATCTCGTATACTTCAACTTCTCGTTATCAGTATTGTAATTAATCATAGCTGCCCCAGTTCCATCAGCAGTGAAATCGAGTACTCGACCAAATTTCGGTAAGAAATCTAAGGGTTCTGCTTGCTCTTTTAGGGTTAATAGAGCAATTCCTTCTCCTTGTGCTGCCGCTACCGCCCGACTATCGGGAGTAATCAGAAAATCACCAACCTGATCATTAGTAAATAGTTCTGGCGGTTTTTCATCAACGATTTTCCACAAACCATAATCAGTCGGGTTGTCGCGGTTGAGTCTTTGCACCACAATAGTTGTACCATCTTGAGAAATATCAAACTTATTGTTTTGATACTTCTGATTATCCAAAATTAGCTTAATCTCAGAACCATTCTTAGTAGAGGAATCAGCTTGAGTTGAAACACTGTAAAGCTGGAGATAGCGAATACCTTCTATATCCTGACTGCTATCAGTTGCGGAAAATAACAGACGATCGCCTTGAGGATAGGGTTTAAAGTCGAATACAGCTAAATTTTGGGGCGTTAAGATGGTTTTTCGCGATCGCGTCCAATTATATAAAACTATTCTTCCTTGTTCTTCCCCTTCCGTACCGACATAAGCTAAAGCGCGATCTCGACTGCGAAATTGAGCTTGAAAAGGTTGAATTTTTGCTCCCGATTGTTCCTGATTGGGAAATCTTTCTTTTGCTCCCGCTAGAATTACCTGATAAATTTCTCCATAGGGTGCGGGGTTATCCAAAGTGTAAGCCAGTCTCAAACCAGACCAACTTATTTTACCTGGGAGGGGAGGAGTAATCTTGAGATTTTCGTCCACACTGCCTCGATCCATCGGACGGTTGAAAGTCAAAATAAAAGCCCGATCTTGTCCGCCAATAGTTTTATTCTGCCAGCTAAAACTACTAACTTTTGCCCCCGAATGGAACAGACATTCATCCTCGCAAGCACTACCACCCCAAATCAATAACCCCATAACAAGAGCTAATAGGATAATTAGAGCGATCGCTAATTTATCTATTGGTTGAGATAATCTAGATTGATTCGCCGACTCGCTCATAAATTAAATACCTTTGAACCAAATGACATTATAGTATTTTCGTTTGGCTTTCCTAAATAGAAAACAATGTTGAGTATATTGCATTATTTATGCAATATATCAATACTTTCAAGTACTTCTCTCAGGTAACAAGCTCCTGTACTCGTTGCGGAGTTTTAAATGATAATAAATAATGGCTTTAATTGATTGCCAAAGGGGAATGAATAAAGTAACTATAGAAAGATATAACATTGAAAATATGTATATCTTATCTCCCGAAGACATAATTGCTTGAAAGAGAAGAAATATGCTAGTGGGAAAAGGAACAACCACAAGTGCCAACCAAATAGAGAATAGGCAAATCACATGGATAAGCCACAAGCATAAAAGGAAAATTGCGATAACAGGAATATTAGCAATTAAATCATATATTTTTTCTGACAGAGGATTTATAACTACTCCTGCACAAAACATAAAAATAGCAAAAACAACAGTAAAAACAACAGTAAAAACAAAAATAACTACCAATGTCGAAAATGAATATTTTTCAACTAACTGTTCGGAAAAATCTATTGATTTCCTAATATTGATATTTGTTTCTACTACTAAAGGCAATTCATATAGGTGTAATCTAGATGCGAATAAATAATAGTAAACACATAAAACTGTTGAAGCTATAAATGACAACAACTGTATATGTATAAAATGTAAGGAAAATGTTGAAAAAACTACCGATATCAAGCTAATAATACACAATATTGCTATAAAAATAGCTATTATTTTAAGACTCAAAAATAGTAACTTAATCCACAAATGCCAATTCACCTTCCATCCTAAATTAAGGAAAGACCACATTTTAGGTTTAATATTTCGTTTGGCTTCGACAACAGATTTGGGATTTCCTACTAATTCGCCATAAGCTAAACGAGCTAACAATCCCATCATGGTATTGTATTTAGCCCACCCATAAATTGGGATGATCATCCAAAAAGAGCCGATTAATGCCAAAGAATAGTAAGTCTTGAAGTTAGTTCGATAGATATTCCAAGCAGGTCTTATAATACTACTAATTTTTGGATGTCTCATACATTAGAAATAAGTATTGATTAAAGCCATTAGACTAACGCCTAGCCTTCAAATCTCACTTTTGATTATATAGAATCTACCTAGATTGGTTTATCGATAACTATAGGGATCTGCTGGTGTAGGAATGGTTTCAATCGCTCTGGCTTCAATAACTACAGAACGTTTCTTGCTAACAGTATTTAAATCGACTCGATCTTTAACTGACAAGGTTTCAGCAATCGCCACTCCTGAAACTGTCAGCCAACTATCCACAGGATAATTATTACGACTGGTATCTAGTTTAACGGGGATGCCAATTGGATAGGCATCTACGGCGCAACAGGTAATCACAAAACGCGAGAGCATAATATAATTTTCGGGTAGTTCGCTCAGGTGCAGCACAAACCCCGTAATGTTAGCTGGTTGCCCGCTATAGGCATCAGGTTCGGGATAGGCGTTAATTGTTCGTATCCATTCAATGAGCGATCGCTCTTCGGGCTTACTAGCGGTGCGAAAGGCTTGGGGTTGAACGGTAGTCAAAGGAAGATCGCCGACTCCTCTTTTGAGGGCGGTTTGACTGGTTAAAACTTTAGGAGGAATTAATAGCCCTGCGATCGCTACTATTAACAATAAGATATTGCCCAATCCAGGAGGAAACAAGCTAATGTGTTCGCTCTTGTTTGGCTGGCGATTATTTAAAATTGACCTGACTTTAACAATACCTAACACGAGTAAAATTATGCCACTACCTAAGACTAAGCTGTAGTAATTAGGATGAATCAATAGCTTATACTGTCCCGTAAAGCTATACTTTAATAGCAAAATCCCCCAGGCTAGTAACGACAGTCCCTCTAGCCAGCAAAATAAATTTCTCTTTCTATTTCGAGCAAAACTAGAACGCATAGCACATTAAGTATTTATTTAAAAGAAATAGCTATAAGCCAAAGTAAAAACAAACGTTAGTTGAGCAACCAAAGTGAAGATATAAATAATAATCTTTGGTTTGAAAATTGATGCCATCAAGCCAACACTTTTAATATCAATAGTAGGACCAAATACCAAAAAGGCTAGTAGAGAACCACTAGTAAAAGTAGCCGCAAAAGATAGAGCAAAAAAGGAATCCACAGTAGAACAGATTGAGACAACCGCTGCTAATAACATCATTGCCAGAATTGAGGTTATCGTGTCTTGACCGAGACTTAAAATAATATCGCGGGGAACAAAAACCTGAATCGTAGCAGCGATCGCACTACCAAAAACTAACATTCCCCCCAGTTCGCTAAATTCAGCAAGTAGGTTAGTAAAAAATAACTGCCATTTAGACTGCAAATTCTTGACCGTCGCTGGTTTAGTCTCTAGCGATAGAGAATCATCAAAGCGCATCGATGTTCCCTCTCCTAGCAAGAAAGTACCAGACTGAAGTAATGGCGAGATGTTGTCAGACTGAGAACTAACTGTTGGCTTGAGCCTTTTAGCAAAAGACGTCTGTAACAAAGAACGAGAGTCTGACTGAATGCTAAATACACAACCAACTATAGTCGCGATCGCGCTAGAAAACAAAACTCTAAAAATTACGATATTCGGGTGA
Organism: Cyanobacteria bacterium P01_G01_bin.67; assembly: GCA_039179675.1. Lineage (GTDB taxonomy): Bacteria > Cyanobacteriota > Cyanobacteriia > Cyanobacteriales > Xenococcaceae > Waterburya. Next base: position 17,877 of record JBCDEP010000032.1, on the reverse strand, counting down.
TCGCCAAAAGCAATCCACGTAGACCAAATCACAATGGGATTAATCGTTGGTGCTGCTAAGAGAAAGGAAATTGCCACGGAAGGGGGAACTCTAGACAATAGTAATCTTCTGGCTACGGGGACATTTCCGCATTCACACACAGGGAACAAAAAACCGATACAGCTACCAACTAGCGAACCCAACAAAGGATTTTTTGGTAATTTGGCAATTAACTGCTTTTCGCTAATCAAAAATAATAAACTACTAGAAAGCACTACACCCAACAAGAGAAAAGGCATTGCTTCAACTAATAAACTTAAAAACAAGGTGAAAGCATCATGCAGTTGATTCATAAATAGCAGTGTGGTTTATCTTTTTGCATCCTTGTCAATTTAAACCGAAAGCTCTCTATAAGTAGGCTTATCCACCTAGTTCTTTCTAAAGGTTAAACTTTTTGAGAAATTTCAGGCGGTCGTCCTACTTATCTATTTTTCGGCGTTGGTGAGTACGTAATGCTATTACTGCGTTTTCTATTTCTAGAAAAGTAGACCTGGATTTGAAAATCTTAGAGCTTAGAACAGTAACCTTTTACAAGACATCACTCAATGAGCAACGCCTATTTTTCTAGACTAAATCGTTTAATTTAGACTGCGCTTATTTCTTCCTGAGAATCTTATCGTATTCAGCATGCGATCCGATCCAAAACCACACTATTTTATCTTCATTGGCTTTTACTACTCCCAATGCTCGCCATCAAATTCCTCCTCTTACAGACCAAATATTTTCTTTCGATTTAATTTCCTTTATCGCTCTACGTATCTGCTTGAAAAATTTCAGGCGATTGCACTTCTCAAACAGCCACAGCGATGACCGAATTTGAGAGAACTGAGAAAGAGCTGGCTCATCTTTCCAAACAAATCCTGCTCGGCGCAGCTATAAAGTTTGATTGCGAGAGTGATCAGTATGAGATGGTGGTCGGTGCAAAGCCTAGCGATCGCCAGCATCTCCAATGCGATTATTAAGTATGCTCTAAACTAATCTTATTTCGCTTAAAACATACTATTTCTACTCTGATATGCTACAGCTAATGTCGACAGGCTTCTGTAGTTTGCCCTCTTTCACCCGCAACTAATTGGTATTCAAACTCCCAACAAGCTTCTGAAGTCTGGCGGTACAAAATCGCGCTCGTCACCCCAGGTGTTGCTAAAGAATTAAAAGTCAAACGATACTCTCCTTTGGCATTTTTCTCAAAATCTGTGATAAGCGTTGAGACAGGCTCACCATAGCTACCACCAAGGGGGCTTGGGGTGCGCTGTGCCAGTGCATCAAAGGTGCCAGGTTCTATCTGCAATTTAGAGTCAAAAAAACCGTGATGGCAACCCACAATATAAGGCGGGGTTTTGGTTGTGAAATGTACAAAACTACCATCTGGTAATTGCAGCGCGTTACAGTCATCAAGTTCTTCATCAGGTAGGTAACTAAGGTCGCTGTATCTACCACGTCCATAATACTCATCACCCCCTTCACCGTAATAAATGGGCGTGCCGTCAAGACCAAAGGCAATAGGTTGTTCAGGATTATGGTCATCCATCAAGCAAATCGGTGCATAATGATAGTGATAGTCTTCACCTTGCCCTGAATGACCTCCACACTGGTCTAATTCACCCTGAATGACAGTATCGTTACGCTGTTCGTAGTTATTTAGGGAAGTTGAAACATCAGGTCGTCGCTCGTAATGAAAAATGGGTACACTGTCAACCGCAACTGCTATGGGACCAAGGGCACTTGCTTCCACGGGTTCTGGTAACCAATCAGGGTCAAGGGGTATACGCCAATGATAATCGTAGGGAATCGCAACTCTTTGTATCCAAGATTGAATACCGACCATCGGGACATCTTTCTTGATGTGCTGAACCAAGTTGAAGGATGCTATTTTAGTTGTTGTGATTACGTTAATTTTAAATCAGATAAGATATTCCCTAGTCGTCTTACAATTAAGAGTAAATAATCATTGGTCACAAGTTAAGCTTGTAAACTAATTCTCAAAGAGGGTTTGGGAGAAGATTTAAAGAAAAACTGGTCAGAGCCTCGCTCTTTTGAACGGCTTTTAAAATGTCAGGCGATCGCCCTGCATATCTACTTTTCACAATAATGCGATTGAGATTGTTTTTCCAAACTTGTTTAATTTATTTCATTTGCTTAATACAAGTTCTTTTATCGCTAAATTTGAGGCAATATATATCAGGATTTCGCAGATTTGCCCACTCAGCATAACCAATTTGCTTGTCAAAATACTTTAGTATTAACGTCATTAGATTGCCGTAACAATAATAGTAGGTTTAGCAGTTTGCTGTATTGCCCGTTCTACTACCGCAACACCTCGCATCATAGCTTTACTACTTGACTCACCCCCTTCAAAACTTAGATCTAAATCTACAAATGTCTTAGCTAGTAGTTCTTGCCAGTTATCTTATGGAATTGGACTTAGTACGTGCTCTATAATGCGATCGCATTAATCCCTGAATTAGCAGCATCAGCTATTTCTTTCAGCAGTAAATCGAGGGAAAACGATAAATTAAATTTCTGGCATGGAAGGAATTTTTTCTTGCTGGTTTTCCCCTTCCATAACGAACACGGGATAAATCAAACCTTTAACTGTTAATTGGGTTTCCCACACCATACGACATAAGGATTCTGTGCGATGGAGGCGACGAGGATGATTAGTAAAATGTTGAGTATTAGAAATCATAAGGTGCGATTGCGCCCTAAAGGATACCGCTCCGCATAAAGCTAGCCTAAGGTATCGCGTACTTTTAAATCGAAAGAATAATTAAGTTGATTTTATGATAAAAATAATCGTTATCACAGTAAAAATAAAGCAGGTTATTATTATTAACCTGCTGCGATCAAGACTAAGACTTAAAATTCAAAAATGGTGCGAACAGTACCCACATAAAGGGTGTCGTTATCGCTATCGTTTTCGGGATTAATCACCGCAAAAAATCCAGGATTAAGAGCGATATGGTCGTTGAGTTGATAGCGATACTGTGCTTCAATATGAAACGCACCATCATCATCTTCTACTCCGCTATCATTACTGCTGACTCTTGGTGGCTGTCCAAAGATAATTCCTCCTAAACTGCCCTCAGCCAAGAGATCGGGAAAAGCTAAGGTTACCGCCCAGTTGAAGATAGTAGCATCATCACCTGCGTCGACCGCGATACCTTCATTATCCCCATCCGTTTGGGCATTAGCGAAACTCACGCCACCCCAAGCAGAAACACTTATGCGATCGCTAATTTGATATTTACCTTGTAAACCTATGTGGTCCGCCGTGGTAGGAGTCTCTTCTCCAAAAGGGGCATTTGCCGTTTCGCTTCCTGTCTCTCCTGAAACTACCAGCTCATCCGCTACATAGTGACCCCTAACGTAGTTCAAGCCGAAGCCAAAATTGTCAGTAGGGTCAATACTAATTTGGGCGATCGCCCCAAAGCTGCCGTTAAATAACCCAGCACCATCCAGGGGGTCACTCCCATTGAATGCCAGATAACCTACCGAAAGGGCGATCGTATCATTAAAACTGTAATTAACAGTAGCTCCTGTGCCTTCTAGACCTTGATAGTAGATGGGGTTAAAACGTCCAAAACGAGACACTGCCCCCGTTAATTCTTCCGAAAAGAATTCGTTATAGTTAGCAAAATTTTCGTTAAACTCTCCACCCACTGCATCAATTACAAAAGATAGCTTTCCTTCGGCTGCACCGTGAAGGTGTTCTGAATGTCCCCCATCTGCGTCTTTAGCTGCATCATGTCCGTGGTCATCATGTCCGTGGTCATCATGTCCGTGTCCCGAATGATCGGACTTACTCGTTTTACCTGATTCCCCAATCGCAAAAGTATAGTAAAGTTTACCAATCCTTACCGAACCATCAGTACCTTCATCAAAAGCAGTACGAGTCATATTTGTCCCTGTAACGTTAGGATCGTCCCCTTCTCCTGGACCAAAAGGAATCGTATTCAAGGCATCCAAACGTACTTTTAAGAGGTCTTTACCTGTAAAGCTAGTATTAAAATTCAAGCGAGAACGAAAATTAAAGACGGTTACGCTATCAAGATCGCCACTCCCATCGGCTTTTTCATCACCAAAAACTTGACTGAGGGCAAAACTAGTTTCCCCGCCTAACTTAGTAGTAGTGGAAAATTGGTTATCTTCTAAAAAAGCAGCACGAGTTTCAAGTTCATCAACTCGTCCGCCAATAGTTGTTAGTTCTGCCTCAAATTCTTGGGAAAGACGGCTAATTGTAGCCAAATCTTCTTGGGATACTGTCTCAGATGAAGCAATCAATCGTTCGATTTGATTCAAACAAGAATTTAAACCTGCTGCAAATTCATAGCGAGATAAGGGCTGGCTGCCGCGATAAGACTGGTTGGGAAAACCTGCGATACAGCCATAACGGTCTGTTAACGAGCGCAATGCTTCATAAGCCCAGTCCGTAGGGGAAACATCCCTTAATTGATTCACATTGGTAATTTGATTCATCTCGGTAATGTATGGGGCAATGCCCTGGGCAGATGCCTCAGATTGTGCCACTAAAGCAGCTATAAATAGAGGGCTTGATAAGCAGACTCTCCACAGTTGATTTTTCATTTTCCTCACACCTAAATATCTAGTCAATCGAAATGATAATCATTATCATGATAATAAGAAAGATAACTATTATCATAATTTTCCGCAAGTGAAATTACCAGAATATATTGACCTAGGGATTATTGGCGCGGGAGTTCAGGCTCTTACTTTGACCCCCCACCTGTTACAAAAAAGCGTGAAGCACTATTATAAATTCTTAGTTTTCGATCCTAGTTTGGTGATTTAGCCGATTTTTTTTAGCGATCGCAAGAGAGAAAAATCAGAAATAACATCAAAATTGAGACTGTTTTAACAAAATAGCTGTGTGTCAAAAGGAGTCAGGGGGCAGGAGGTTTCTTGTTTGAGGAGAGCTTGAACTCCCACTAAATTCCTTTCTCCTTTCTAAATATTACTCTTTGCGTCTTTGCGAGAGACAAAATAAAGAGATGGGTATCAAGCCCATCTCCAACAGTGACACGCAAATCAATTAACGCAACCCAGGATTGTGGCGAACCAAACTCATAAACTCCTGGCGGGTTTTCGCATCATCGGCAAACACACCTCTAACCGCACTGGTAGAAGTCCAAGAACCAGGTTTTTGTACTCCCCGCATGACCATACACATATGGCTAGCTTCTACTACTACCGCTACACCTTTTGGTTGTAATAATCCTTGAAGTGCATCGGCGATTTGGGCAGTTAATCTTTCCTGTACCTGTAAACGTCGTCCGTACATTTCACAAATACGAGCAATCTTTGACAGTCCGATTACCTTCCCATCGGGAATATAAGCTACGTGAGCGCGACCCAAAATGGGCAGTATATGGTGTTCGCAGGAGCTAAACAGATCGATATCCCGAACTAAGACCATTTCATCAGCATTTTCGTGAAATACTGCTCCATTGAGGAGTTCGTCTAAAGATTGATGATAGCCAGAAGTCAGAAATTTTAAGGCTTTGACCACTCTTTTAGGGGTATCTTTCAAGCCTTCGCGATCTGGATCTTCTCCCAATCCTAAGAGTAAAGTCCGTACTGCTTGGCGCATCTCCTCTTCGGAGACTGGGGGCTGTTGCGTAGTATTTAGTTTTGGTAATTTATTATCGATTTTATCAACCTGATTAGGTTCGGACTTAGCTAAGGTCATAAATTTGAATAAGACTAAATTAAACAGTAACGGAAGTAGCCAAGCAGTCGTTTAACTGTTGGCGGAGTTTATCGGTATCTAAATGACGACCGATAAAGACTAGCTGGTTAGCAGGAGGAGTAGACCAAGGTTCGGACTTAATATCGTGACGCTGTCCGCAGAGTTGGAAGATGTGACGTAGTTGGCTTCCTGCAAACCAAACAATTCCTTTAGCCCGAAATACTTCTAGGGGAAGTCCTTCGTTTAAAAACTTGTTAAATTTATAGACATCAAAGGGGCGATCGCTCTCGAAAGACAAAGATACAAAACCATCGGCTTCTAAGTGATGAGAATGATGGTGATGGTGATGGTGATGTTCGCCATGTTCTGCTTCAGGCAAACTATCTGTCTGACTTAAACCCACATCCAAGATTAACGGTAAGGGTACTTGAGCGTATTGGGTATGAATAATTCTGGGATTATTTTTAATCGAAGCAATATAGGTTTCTAATGCGGTTAATTGCTCTCTATCTACTAAATCGGTTTTGTTCAACAAAAGAATATCCCCATAAGCAATTTGCTTATAAGCCACTTCGCTATGGAAATGTTCTGGGGTAAAGGTTTCTGCATCAATTAAAGTAATAACCGAGTCCAGGCGCGTAAAATCACGAAAATCCGAACCCACAAAAGTCAAAATAATTGGCAACGGGTCGGCTACACCAGTAGTTTCAATAATCAAACGTTCAACTTTTTCTTCCCTTGCTAAAATTCGTTCGACTGCTTCTACCAAGCCCTCATTAATGGTGCAGCAAATACAACCGTTGCTCAATTCCACCATGTCATCGTCATAGGAAACCAAAAGCTGAGAGTCGATATTGATATCGCCAAACTCATTAACTAATACTGCAACTTTTTGATTGAGGTCATTTTGCAGGATTTGATTGAGTAAGGTGGTTTTGCCGCTACCGAGAAAGCCTGTAATTATCGTGACGGGTAATCCTTGCTGGTTAATCTCTGACATAGTGAAGAGAAGCAATTTGGTTTACAAATATTCATTATAACGATAATCGTTCTCAAAATAAAGAAGCGATACGATTAAAAACTCTAAAATAGTAAAGCAAGAGATTAAATCAAGAAATTATGAGTCGTATTGTCATTACAACCATTGGCTCTTTGGGAGATCTGCACCCTAAAATTGCGATCGCAATAGAATTACGTCGGCGCGGTCATGATGTTGTTTTCGCTACTCATCAAGAATATCAAGAGAAAATTGAAGCCCTAGGTTTTGAATTTCAGCGAATGCGACCTGATAATAAGGCACTCCATGACCCAGAAGAAATGGCGCGAATGATGGATTTAAAAACTGGTACAGAGTACGTAATTAAGAATTGGGTTTGTGCGAATTTGCGGGAAACTTATACAGATCTGATGAATATTGGAAAAGATGCAGATTGTATTATTGCAGGTGAGGGGGTTTTAGCTGCTCGAATAGTAGCAGAAAAGCTAAATATTCCTTGGATATCGGTGATTTTACAACCCTTAGCTTTTCTTTCTGTACATGATACTTCTATCTTGCCCGTATTTCCTTTGTTAGCCAAATTTCGGCTCTTAAATTCAATTAGCAGTCGAGGTATTCGTCTATTGGCGAAAACTTTTACTAATTCTTTGGTCGAACCAGTTCATCAACTGCGTCGAGAACTAGATTTGCCCCCACTAACTGGCAATCCTCTAGTTGACGACAAATATTCTCCATACCTTGTTCTAGCAATGTTCTCCTCTATATTTGCTAGACCGCAACCAGATTGGGTTACAAATACTATACTTACGGGGTTCGCTTGTTACGACCGCAGCCAAAAAGCAACAGAACTAACACCTAAACTCAAGCAATTTCTAGATGATGGCGAACCTCCAATTATTTTCACTCTAGGTTCAGCAGCAGTAATGACTCCCGACCGCTTTTATGAAGAAAGTATTCAAGCAGTAAAAACTCTAAATCGCCGTGCTGTATTGTTGATGGGTAAAAATCCTCTGCCTCAAAATCTGCCAAAAAACATTTATGCAACGGACTACATACCCTATAGTCAAATATTCCCTCATGCTGGCGCGATCGTTCATCAAGGTGGCATTGGAACTACCGCTCAGGCATTGCGATCAGGTCATCCTACCTTAATTATGCCATACAGCCACGACCAGCCAGATAATGCAGCTAGAGTCGAACGCTTGGGAACTTCGCGGACTATTTCTCGTAAACAATATTGTTCTTCACGAGTCGTCAAACAAATAAGCAAACTACTAGACAATCCTGCATATGCATTAAAAGCAAAAGAAATTGGCAAAATTGTACAAGCAGAAAATGGGGCAGTCGTAGCGTGTGATGCCATTGAAGAACAGATTTTATAACTAAAGCGTTCTCATCAGGAAATTAGTAATGATCCAGCAATGGAATTCTATTTAAAAGCTATATTGCTTGGTAAGAACAACGGGGGGATTTAACATAGTTGCGATCGCTTTTATAGTTCTGATTACATAGAGATTGAATTTGCTGCTCTATAGATTTGAGACTGCTATGATAATGATTATCATACTCCATCATCGATTAGTTAATGGATACATCGATACAAGGCATCCCCGTTAGCATCATTACAGGATTCTTGGGTAGTGGAAAAACTACTCTGCTGAACCATATTTTGACTCAACAGCAAGGATTGAAAACGGCGGTTTTAGTAAATGAATTTGGCGAAATTGGTATTGACAACGAATTAATCATAAAGAGCGATGATGACATCGTAGAGCTAAATAATGGCTGTATTTGCTGCACCATCAATGAGGACTTAGTTAAAACCGTCCATAAAATTTTAGAGCGCAAAGAAAAACTAGATTATTTGATTGTCGAAACTACAGGGGTAGCAGATCCCGTGCCAGTAGCAGTTACTTTTTTAAGTGGGGAATTGCGAGGCAAAACTCGTTTAGATTCGATTATTACTGTAGTTGATTGTGATAATTTTTATGCTGAAGCACAAAAAAATAGTACCGCAGCCTATCAGCAAATTACCCACGGAGATATCATCTTACTCAACAAAACCGATTTAGCAGAATCAGAAACAGTAGATCGCATTGAAGAGCAAATTCGCCAACATCGTGGTGATGCTAAAGTAATCAGAATCATAAAAGGAGAAGTGGCATTACCTTTAATTCTCAGTGTAGGATTGTTTGAATCAGACCGTTATTTTCCAGAAGAAATAAGCTATTCTCATCATCACGAACACGAGCATAATCACGAACATCATCATCATTCAGATCATTTAGATGAGGATGGTTTTACTTCTCTATCTTTTGAAACAGAACAACCTTTAGATATTCGTAAATTTCAATATTTTCTAGATAACCAACTACCAGAATCAGTCTTTAGAGCTAAAGGTATTTTATGGTTAAAAGGAAGTCCTGCCCGTCATATTTTTCATCTCAGTGGGAAACGTTTTGGTATTGAAGATGATAAATGGAAAGGTACACCCAAAAATCAATTGGTTTTTATCGGACAGAATTTAGAACCAGAGAAATTAAAAGGATTACTAGAAGGTTGTGTGTGTTAATCCAAGAATGTATGCCTGTAAAAAGCTTTAAAATGGCAATTAAAGACATCAGTTGAATAAAGATAAATGGAAGCCATTACTATTCCCAAGGGATTCCGAGTAACTCCAGAACAATTCGACCAACTAGCACAAGCCGAACAGCTAGCACGAATGGAGTTAACTAAAGATGGAGAATTAATTGTTATGAGTCCCACAGGAGGAACAGCAGGTAGAAAAAATCGTCGTTTGACACAGCAAATCGGAATTTGGACAGATCGAGATGGTACGGGAGAAGCATTCGATTCCTCGACCATTTTTGTTTTACCTAATGGCGCGAGAAGGAGTACTGATGTTAGCTGGATTAAACTAGAACGGTGGAATCAATTAACTCAAGCACAACAAGATGGTTTTCCTCCTATTGTTCCTGATTTTGTCGTTGAATTAGTCAGTCCCAGTGACCTGAAAAATCAAAGATATGAAGACTTACAGGCTAAAATGCAGGAATATTTAGACAATGGCGTTAGACTTGGTTGGTTAATCGAACCATCAGCTAAAACGGTTGAAATATATAGAATTGGGCAACAGGTAGAGATTTTAAATAATCCTCCAACTCTATCGGGAGAAGATATTTTGCCTGGATTTGTTTTGGATTTAAGTGAGATTTTTTGATTTAAGATAATGTGATCGCTTTTTATTTTGATTGCATTGCTAGCATTGATTACAATATAGATAAAAAAGCAAACTAACAAAACAATGGCTAGCTTAACCATCCGCAATTTGGAAGAACCGATAAAAGAATTGTTGCGTATTCGAGCAGCGCATCACGGTAATTCAATGGAAGAAGAAGTAAGACAAATTTTACGCCAAACTTTAATACAAGACACTCAATTATCAGCAAATCTTGCTGAATCGATTCAAAAACGCTTTGCTCAATTAGGTGGTGTAGACGATCTGACTATTGCAGATCGTGAAGCGATAGATGAACCCCCTCAATTTGAGTAATGATTATTCTAGATACTAATATTCTATCGGAATTGATGAAGTCGCAACCTGATAAATCGGTTGTAGGCTGGATTGGAAAATATAAAGCAACTAGCTTACTTATCACTACCTTGACTCAAGCTGAAATCCTCTATGGTTTAGAAATCTTGCCAGTAGGAAAACGACGTACTGCCCTAAAAAAGCAGCAAAAGCCATGTTTGAGCTAGATTTTGCGGGGCGTATTTTGCCTTTTGACATCAATGCAGCACAACTATTTGCAACTATCGCTGCTGAAAGAAGAAAAATCGGTCGTCCTATTTCTCAGATTGATGCTCAGATAGCGGCTATTGCTCGTTCTCACAATGCTACTTTAGTAACGCGGAATGTAAATGATTTTAAAGAATGTGGAATCGAGATAATTAATCCTTTGGAATAAATTTAGAAGATGTAAAAAATGTCTGTAGTGCTAACTTTTCAGTATAGCGATCGCAAATACGATACAAATTAATATTTGACTATAAGGAGTTGAGTGTTTTAGAGTGATTAGTGAAATTTCAAAACATCATAAAGACGATCTCATCAGGAGGTCGGCAGGGTTAATATACAGAAAGTTTCCGCATAATAAATAGTTAGGCATCTCCGCATATGAAAGAACTCACAATACAATTTCCTGGCTATATGGAAAGGTGTATTGGGTTTACAGTGCCAGAGAACGGTCAGTTTTATGTAGTTTCGTTTAATACTCTTGTTTATTATCAACTGGATAATGGAATCGTAACAGAAATCGAACAAACATGGGACTTAAGGGGAAAGGAATGTATTATCCTCTTAGAGGAAAAAGAGATTCCATTTATAGGATTGTGGGGTGGTTCTTCAATTCACAAGCGGGAAGGTCTTGGAAAGTTACAATTAGAAAATAGTGTTGTTTCACTAACCAAGGAGAATGAAGAGCTTTGCAGATGGAAATTTGAGAATTTTTCTGATGATTGGGAACAAATCACATTCGATCGCTATCGGGATGCTTTTCTCTTTGGTACGCCGTATGATTTTGACTATCGATATGTATACATACCATAACTAAACAATGGAACGGACGTTAGAGTCATCACGCCAGTTGTGCGTTTCAAATTCCCGCTCGCGTCATACAACCTCACCGTTAACAATTTAGTTGTATTATCTCAATAAACAATGCTGGTTTCCCCATTAGGGCGATCGATTAAAGTAATTCCCTTTTGTTGTAATTGTTCCCTGATGCGATCGCTTTGGGCATAATCTTTTACTTTTCTCGCTTCATTACGTTGTTGAATCAATTTGGTAATTTCTGCTTCATCGAAGTTATGAGTATCTTCTAAGTTAGCTTCACATTTAGCTTCTAATCCTAAAATCCCTGCTAAATGAACTAAAGTTTGCCATTGTCGTTGTAAATTTTCCATGTCGGTAGCGGTTTTATCTTCATGGGTTAACAGATTTCCTTCCCGACGGAGATTTTTAGCTAGTTCAAACAAAACAGCTAATCCTCCAGGAGAGTTAAAGTCATCGTCCATTGCTGCTTTGAATTGTTCTATAACAGTAGAGTCGAGTTCTTGGTTTTTCTTCCAACTTAATCTATCGCCATATTTTTCTCCAAAGACTAAACCTTGCTGTAGAGTCTGCCAACCATTGGTTGCCGAATTAATTGCTTCTTCCGTAAAATCTAATGGCTTGCGGTAATGTGCCTGTAAAACAAACAATCTAATTACCATCGGATCGAGGGGGCGATTTAATAACTCGCGAATTGTCGTAAAGTTCCCCAAAGACTTAGACATCTTTTCCCCATTCACCTTCACCATGCCATTGTGCAGCCAATATTTAGCTAGGGGTTTACCATTGGCAGCTTCTGACTGGGCAATTTCATTTTCATGATGGGGAAACACCAAGTCGCCTCCACCACCATGAATATCGATGGTTTCTCCTAACAATGCTCTCACCATAGCCGAGCATTCAATATGCCAACCAGGACGACCTTTTCCCCAAGGAGAATCCCAAGCAGGTTCTTCTGGCTTCGCACTTTTCCAGAGGGCAAAATCTGAAGGATGTTTTTTGATTGTTTCAGCGTTTTTAACTGCTAGCCTACCACTAGCACCCGCTTGCATCATTGACTGATTTCTTCCAGAGAGTTTGCCATACTCTCCAAAAGTTTTCACATGAAAGTAAACATCTCCATCCACAGCGTAAGCATATTTTTTATCGAGCAATACCTGAATCAATTGTTGAATTCCAGGGATATTATTGGTGACGCGGGGATATTCATCTGCATCAACAACATTTAAAGGACGAATATCTTCAAAATATTCTTTAATAAAACGTTCCGAAATATCCGCCATCGAAACCCCTTGCTGTTGGGCGCGATTGAGAATCTTGTCATCAATATCGGTAAAGTTCTGCACGTAGATAACTTCATATCCCTGCCATTGTAAATAGCGACGCACTATATCCCAGTTAATATAGGAACGAGCATGACCTAAATGGCAATAATCGTAAACGGTTACGCCACAGCAATACATGGTCACTATTCCTGGTTGAAGAGTTACAAACGGTTCGAGGCGACGGGTTTGGGTGTTATAAATTTTTAAAGTCATCGATTCTTATGTAACTATCGTTAAAGGAGGTAAGGGGGGAATACGGGCTAAAATGCCTTTTTGTAATATCTCTGGACGGTCTTGACGTTTTATGAGTCCATCGTTGCTAGCAAAGTATTGTTCGGCAAAGCGCAAGACTGAAGAGGGACTGGTCATCGGTGGCAAATCACCGAACATCAGAGTAGTTTTATTAGGTGCAGCAAAAGCCACAGCACAGGGACGATTACAAGCACTCAGACAACTAACTTCTTGGATGATAAATTCATCTTTGTATTGCCAGTTTGCTTGTAATTCTTTTAATCGATCGGATAAATGTTTTCCGCCTCTTTGTCCTAAATAATCCTTTTGTTGAAGAGAAAAAGCACAGGAGCTACAGACAAATATAGTATGTTTGCTCATCTTAGTTGAATTATAATATTTTGCTATTTTGCTTTTAATTGATAGATATCTAACTGTTGTATTTCAGAAATTGATTTATGAATTTTGTATTGTTTTGGAGGTTTTTCCATGATGATGATCGCTGTTTCAATAGGCGGACAGCCTGGCTCGTGACAGGTTAATTGATTTAAAGAAATAGTGACTTGTTCGTCTAAATCAAGAATTTCTGTTATCCAAGTTTTTATTTGTTTTGCCTTTGCAGGATCGGCTTTTAAATTACTTCGAGAAAATAAATCCATTACAATTACCAGGGTAAATTGGGTAAACCAAATTTATTTCTAACTACTAACTCTGCCAAACAATCATCAAGCTGTTGTTTAATTAAAGATTCATCCAAATTACGCCCAATGAATACAAGTTCGTTTTTTGGTTGACTCGTCCAATCATCATCTTCTAGATCGAAACGAGGTCCACTAAGTTGAAAAATATGTCGGGCAGGACTTTCTTGAAACCATAGGATTCCCTTGGCACGAAAAATATCATTTGATAATTGCTCGTTTAAAAAATGTTCAAATTTCTCAATTCTAAACGGGCGATCACTTTGAAAAGAAACAAAATTAAAACCATCATTAGATAAATGATTATTAAAAGCGGATTTATCCTGTCGAAACTCAGAAATTTCAGCTTGATAGTTATCTGCTTGCGTTAAACCAATATCCAAAATTAACGGTAAAGGGACTTTGCCATATTCGCTCTCTAAAATTCTAAATCCTGGTTTAATATCTTCAATAAATACTTTTAATTCACTAATTTTTGCTTCAGCAGCCAAGTCAATTTTATTTAAAACAACCAGATCGCCATATCTAATTTGGCTTAGGGCAGCATCACTATCAAAATGTTTAGCATCGAAAGCTGCTGCATCTACAACTGTAATTATTCCATCAACACGAGTTAAAAACTTTAATTCCGTTCCTAAAAAAGTCAAAATAATTGGCAACGGATCTGCTAATCCTGTGGTTTCTATTACTAAATAATCTACTTTCTCTTCTCGTTCTAAAACTCGATAAACTGCATCTACTAAACTGTCATTAATGGTACAGCAGATACAACCATTATCCAGTTCTACCATATCTGATTCCACTGATATAAGCAGTTGCTCGTCTATATTAATATCGCCAAATTCATTGACCAATACTGCTATTTTTAGATTATCTTTGTTCTGTAAAATTTGATTGAGTAAGGTGGTTTTTCCGCTACCCAAAAAACCAGTAATTATCGTTACTGGCATTCCGCTTTTGGGTAAGCATGGCAAGGCATCGGACAGGCTAAAGTTTAGACGAGTCATAATTTTAGGTTAGTTCGTCTCCTGAATATTGATAATGATTATCATTTTATCTCGTTCTGAAAAATCTGAGACACGGATTTCAGGGTTTCTGATTACTAGCTGTCTGTGAGGAATTCCGAAAGTGTCAGAGGCAGGTTTCTAATAGATTGACAATTTTATGATAACGATTATCATTATTAATAGTAGAGAATACCAAGAATACCTATGAAAGTCCCTTCCTTCTTGGCTAGTAACCGTAGAGCTATTGTTTCAATAATCTCTTTCCTAGCAATTTCTAAATCTGGTAATGCTGTCGAAGCCACTAAGATACAAGCTCCAGAAACCGAAGAATCTTTTAGCCCTAACCAAACAACATCACAAGAATCCCTCAAAGCCTGTGTCCGCCATCCCAAAGTGGCTCGATACTTTTGCGCTGAAGCTCAACAATTACAGGATGTTCGGAAAAATATTCCAGAAATCGATCCAGTAGCTCGCCCAGAAGATGCTTTATTAAATGTTACTGATGAAGAAAGTGATACGGCTGTAGAAATATTCGGTTGTGATTGTATTGCATCAATTAACTGTTTGCGTCGTCTTCGTAATAAATTGCCTTAATTAAAGCGACTTACCAAATTTATAATTATGTATGGTTGGGTATATTACCATAAACTGTTTTTAGAGTAGTTACCAACTTATGCAAATTCGAGAAGCAAATATCAAAGATGTCGAAGGTATTAAAAGCCTTTATATTCAAGCATTTGACCATTCAGAAGCAGAGATAGTTTCTAATTTAGCAATAAATTTATTACACGAAAAATCGACAATTAAGATAATTTCATTAGTTGCAATAGATAATAATGCCATAATAGGTCACGTTACTTTTAGCCCTGTATTGATAGAGAGCATCAACAAACATTTTGGTTATATTCTAGCTCCATTAGCAGTATTACCAACTCACCAAAAAAAGGGAATTGGTTCTACCATCGTAAAATCTGGCTTTGACACTATTTGCTCGTTAGGTGCATTTATCGTTTTTGTTTACGGCGATTCTCGATATTATTCTCGGTTTGGCTTCAAAATAGAACTGGCTCAAAATTTTACTCCACCTCATACGCTTCAGTATCCAGAAGGTTGGCAGGCAATGAAGTTAAATTCTACTGTTGTTCCTGAAGGTGGCAAATTGAAATGTGTTAATCCTCTTGACAACCCTAGACTATGGTAAGTGTTGCTAAAAATTAATTAAATTATTTTTATGGGTTGCAATATTTTTCAGGTGATAGCGTTAATCGCTGATACTGCTTCGCACATAGCTAGCCGTAAGGCATCTTGCTTACTTTTAGTTATCTCCATAATATAAGCGATTTTAGTATGAACATAGAAATTACATCTGCTAGTGTTACTGATAAACCTGTCATCAAACAAATGATGGAGCTTTATTTATATGACTTGTCAGAATTTACCAAAGCAGATATTAACCAACACGGATATTTTGATTATTCACATTTAGATTACTATTGGGTAGAATCCAATCGCTATCCATTTTTAGTTAGAGTTAATGATAAACTAGCTGGATTCGTATTAGTGCATCAAAATACATATCTTCAAGACAATCGATATCATCTAGCAGAGTTTTTCATCTTGCGAAAATATAGGCAACAGGGAATTGGTCGTCAGGTTGCATTTTATATTTTTGACCTGCTACGCGGAGGCTGGGAAATTTATCAAGCCCACACAAATCTTGTGGCTAAAAAGTTATGGCAAAATGTAATTGGAGAATACACAGCAGGTACTTATACCGAAACTGTCATGGAAAATGATGGATGGAATGGTATCATACGCTGTTTTGATAATACAAAATTTCCATCTTAAATTTTTTAATTAAAGCGATCGCACTTATTTACAATTGTGTCGGGTTAGGTGCATCACCATAAACTATTTTAGGGTCAAATGTTTTCTCCTCTTCCGTAAACACTAACTGAATTGGTTGCTGGGAATTAACAGCATTTTTCCCTGTAGGAATACGGCGATAAAAACAAGAATGATAGCCTACATGACAACTTGCTCCCGAACCAGCTACTTCAACCTGCATCCACAGACAATCTTGGTCATCATCGATAGCTAACTGCTGTACTTTTTGTACCAGTCCGCTAGATTGACCTTTCTTTATGCCATAATTGCTGACGACTGCGACTGTAACAATGAGCCTCCCCAGTTTCAATGGTTTTAACTAACGCCTCTTCGTTCATGTAACCGTGCATCAGCACTTCTCCCGTATTGACATCGGTGGTAACTGCTGGAATCAAACCATCACGATCGAATTTAGGAGCAAGTGACAAACCTTCTTCAACCTGTTTTACGGAAGTGCGGTCAGTAAATAGGGGGTTCATATTAGATTAGTTTGATAATTTTGATAATCATTATCATACAAAATTAATCATTACCATTTAAGTCCCTGACAAAATTTTAACTCTTCATGCCAGCGTCCTATCTCTAAGTATTTTATGATAAAAAAATGACAAATCTTACTTTTACTAGACCCGACGACTGGCATCTACATCTACGGGATGGCGAAGCACTCAAAGCAGTTCTACCCCATACAGTACGTCAGTTTGCCCGCGCGATCGTTATGCCGAATTTAAAGCCTCCAGTACGCTCGGTAGCTGATGCTGCTGCCTATCGCGATCGCATCATGGCAGCAATTCCCACTGGCAAACAGTTTGAGCCACTGATGACCCTCTATCTCACCGACAATACCAGCCCTGAAGAAATTATCGCAGCCAAAGCATCTCAGTTTGTCAAAGCAGTAAAGTACTATCCTGCGGGTGCAACCACCAATTCAGATTTCGGTGTGACGGACATTCGGAAGTGCGATCGCGTCTTTGAAGTGATGGAACAGGTAGACATACCCTTATTACTACACGGGGAAGTAACCGACCGAGATGTTGATATATTTGACCGCGAGAAGGTGTTTATCGAGAAACATTTGATCCCCCTCAAGAATCGATTTCCCAACCTGCGGGTAGTACTCGAACACATTACCACCACCGATGCCGTGGAATTTGTCCTAGCAACTAACAAGATCGCTGCCACCATTACACCACAACATCTATTGTTTAGCCGAAATATTATCTTCCAAGGTGGTATTCAGCCCCATTTCTACTGTTTACCAATTTTGAAACGAGAGAAGCATCGCCTGGCACTTTTGCAAGCAGCAACATCTGGCAATCCCAAGTTTTTTCTAGGCACCGATAGCGCGCCCCATCCCCGCAATAGCAAAGA
>JBCDEP010000103.1:0-23341 GCA_039179675.1 Cyanobacteria bacterium P01_G01_bin.67 | reverse complement strand
TTTAGGGAACAGGGAACAGGGAACAGGGAACAGAGAAAGCCGGAATGCTTGTTAGTAATGCTATATCAGTCAAAATAATATTTTTAACGATTAAATAATGGTTGGCAAATAGTGTATAGCTAGATTAGACAACTAAATCTAATTATAAATAATCTAATCAAGCTATATGATTCATCAAAAGATATGCTTTACAATATCTATCTACGATCATAATTAATTACTTAATCAAAAAAATATTAGCAGTATTACCGATATATTTTTGCCAATTTTATGATACCAAATCTTATTCTCAGTAATTTACAATTCATTTCAAAAATTAGTTATTATTATGTCCCAAAAGAGTCAAATTATCCAGTGCCAATGCGGTACTATTTATGTTACAAAAAATCTTAATTTTGAGCGAGCTTTTCATTGCCCTAGATGCGGAAAAACTCCTGCTCAAGAAAATTTTAGACAAGATACTTTTTCTCATCATGATACTGTAGAAAAAACTATTAAGTTTAACTTGTTAACCATGATTAGTCAGTTGTCATTATCAGGCATAGATAATCAGGGATATTTTAAATTTAACAAATTAAAAATTTTTGCAGCACCAATATACGTACATTGGTTGGTACTAACTGCCTCAAGTCTAATTTTCATTACTTACTGGCAATCTCCTTTCAAAATTATTCTAGCTATTTTGTCTTACCTTAGTATCATTTTGATACATGAAGTTGGTCATGGGGCAATGGCAAGTAAGTTAGGTTATCGAGTATTTGCGATCAGAGTTGGTCTGATTCATGGC
The DNA here is from genome assembly GCA_039179675.1 of Cyanobacteria bacterium P01_G01_bin.67. Lineage (GTDB taxonomy): Bacteria > Cyanobacteriota > Cyanobacteriia > Cyanobacteriales > Xenococcaceae > Waterburya. Next base: position 22,554 of record JBCDEP010000103.1, on the reverse strand, counting down.
TTATGTGAATACGAACAGCCCAGATCTGAATTAGATGACGTTAAAATATCTTGGAGCGGTGTTTTATTACAAATAATGATAGCAATTTTAGTTTTTTCGCTATCATCTATGGGGTTAAATAACTTTAGCTACTTTGCTCCGATGCTGGTATTCTTAGGCTACTTTAGTTTATTAATAGTTCCCTATAATTTAATGCCTTTAAGAGGATTAGATGGACAAAAAGCTTGGCGGATAATTCCCCTTATCTACCAACAACTAAAAAACCGCAATAATTAATCTGGCAAGAGTAGATAAGCAATATTTGAAGCATCTGAGCGGTAAGCAGACAGATTTACATATACAATAAATTCTTACCAAGGTAATTGTGTGCCATCCCAGGAGAAAAATTCACCACTATCTTTTAATTCTAGTCTTGCAACTACTTCAGATAAAAGCTTAACTGTATGCTCCACAGGAAATAGTTTACCTGGAGGTACATTCTTCTGAAAAGGCTGAGATAGTCTAGTATCAGTAGTTCCTGGATGTAATGCTACTACAATTGTTTTCGGACAGCGACGACTATATTCGATCGCCGTAGTCTTAAGAAACATATTTAAAGCTGCTTTAGAAGCCCGATAGCCATACCAGCCACCGAGGCGATTATCGTCAATACTGCCCACTTTGGCAGAGATGCAAGCAAAAATACTCCGCTCAGTTTTGTTAAATAAGGGCATCAAATGTTTTGCCAACAATACCGCACCAATACTATTAACCTGAAAGGAGTAGAGCAGTTGCTCAGGATTTATTTGTCTGAGACTTTTTTCAGGGGAAAAGTTTTGTCCGTGAAGTACCCCTACACAATAGATCGCTAGATGTAGTTGTTTAACCGACTGTTTAATCTGTTGGACTGCTGCTGCTATTTGGGCTTCTTCGATAATATCAACTTGAAGACATTGTAGGCGATCGCCATATTGTTGTGATAATTCAAATAACTCACTAGCCGTTACTGCATTACGATAGGTGGCGAAAACTTGTGCCATATTCTTCTGTTGGAGTAAGGCGCGTACAAATCCGAGTCCGATTCCTTGACTTGCCCCGACGATTAAAGCATTGGCTTGATCAATCTCTGCTAACACTAAATTTATTTAAATAACCTCAATAAGTCCTTATTTAAGATAACGATTTTAATTAATTTTTGTAAACTTAGGAGATCAAAAGCTGGAATCCTTGAAATTACGACTCTAGACTAAGAAATAGAGCAAAGATACTAAAAATCAACTATTTTTAGGCAAAACAGTGCTACTTCAACCAGCTCAATTGCATAATTCATCTAACAGGAAGTCACGATAAAGTATGATTCCGTTGCAGTTAACCTTAAAAAACTTTTTGAGTTATCGAGATGCGACTCTAAATTTCAAAGGATTACATACCGCCTGTATTTGTGGGGCTAATGGTGCGGGAAAATCATCGCTGCTAGAGGCGATCACCTGGGTAGTCTGGGGCAAAAGCCGCGCTGCGACTGAAGATGATGTAATTAACGGTGGAGCCAAAAATGTCCGTGTCGATTTTGACTTTAGCTGTAATGGTCAAACCTATCGTGTTATTCGTTCTCGCACTAGGGGGAGAAGCAGTTCTCTGGAATTCCAGGTAGAAACTAAGGCGGGTAATTTTAGATCGATTACAGCTAAGGGATTACGAGCTACTCAAGAGTCAATTGTTTCCTGCCTAAAGTTAGACTACGACACCTTTACAAACTCGGCATATCTCCGTCAGGGAAGAGCAGATGAGTTTATGTTACGTCGTCCTAGTGAACGGAAGCAGATTTTAGCAGACTTATTAAAGTTAGATCGCTATGAACAGTTGTCAGGTAAAGCTAAAGATACGGCAAAAGAATATAAGGGCAAGATTGAACAGCTGAAGCAAAATTTAGAACCCCTAGAGATAGAGCTAGCTAAAAGAAAAGAGATTGCCGCAGAATTAGAACAGATAACCCAAGAGTTAACTCAATTACAGCAGTCTCAAGAGCAAGATCGCCTACAACTACAGCAGCTTCAGGGAATAGAATATCAGCGGCAAAATTGGGAAAAGCAATTAACGATTCAGCAAACCCAACACCAGAATTTAGCCCAAGATTGCGATCGCGCGACTAAAGATATTAATGTTCTTCAGAGACAATTAAAAGCCCTCAATAATTTAATTCACCAAGAAGCGGAAATTACTCAGGGCTACAATCAGCTGCTTGCTTGGCAACAGTCAGAAAAAGAGTTATCGGCAAAGTTTGCTACTCATCAAGAAGCCCAACAGCAACGTCAGCAGTTAGAAAAGCAGCTCTCGCAACAAAAAAATCAGCTCAATTTGCAAATTAATCAGATCCAGACTCGGCTCGAAAGTATCGAGCAACAAGAACAGGAAATCACCAAAGTCTTATCGAAAACGCAAGATGTAGAAGGAGCGTTAGTGAAGCTGGAAAAGGCACGTCAGCAGCTGACGGAATTGGATCGACTACAGCAGTATATTTCTCCCTTAATTAGGCAAAAAACCGACTTAGAACGAGAAATTAACCGTGAAGAAGCAAAACTTTCCGCCAAGCTCGATCAGCTACATCAAGCTACCCAAAGACTGGCTTTAGATATTGAAAAAGTTCCCGAAAAGCGTAATCAGCTGTTAACAGTGGATGCCCAAATAGATCAATTAAAGAAAAAAGAAGTCTATCGAGATCGGGTTAAACAAAAGGGGACAGAAAGAAGAGAATTTCAAACCAAACTTCAAGAAAACCAGCGCCTTTATGAAAAACAGCTACACGAACTCCAGCAGAAGCTACAAATGTTGTCTAACCCTGATGCGTCTTGTCCTTTGTGCGATCGCGAATTAGACGAACACCATCGCCATCAGGTAGTTGGTAAAACTCAAAAAAAACAGCAGGAAATAGAAGAGCAAATTTGGGTGATTCGGGAACAATTATCTACCTGCGATCGCGAAATACAGCTACTGATCAATGAACATCGAGCAATCTCTCAGGAAATTTCTGCTTTTGATTCTTTACAAAAACAATATGGACAACTAGAGGCGCAGCTAGAAGCCACTGAAGAAGTCTACGAGCAGCTGCGGATAACCCAGGATGAAAGAGATAGCCTAGAGCGATCGCTTCAAAGCGGTAGCTATGCCGAGGAGTTACAGGCAGAAATCAAGCGGGTAGCGGGGGAATTACAGACCCTTAACTATGATGAACAAACTCATGCTTTGGTAAGGGGAGAAGTCAACAGTTTACGTTGGGCGGAAATCAAACAAGCCAAAATTGAAGATGCCAAAAAGCGTCAGGGGAAATTGGATGAGCAAAAGCCCCTATTGCAAAAGGAAATGGGCGATCTCCAAACCAGCTTGGAAAAATTGCATATTAATTCCGAGATCCAACAGCAAATTAATACCCTGGATCGCCAAATTTTGGAATTAGGATACGATCGCACCACTCATCAAAATTTGTTAGCTTCCCTGAGACAAGCTCAATCCTGGCAACTCAAGTATCAGGAATTAAAGAAGGCACAACAGGAGTATCCCCAAATTCAGGAGAAACTAGCTGAATTAGAGCAACTATTGCAAGCAAGACGGCAAAATAAACAGCAAAGTCTAGAACAACTTCAAGCTCATCTGGCTCAAAAAGAGACTATTGCCGATAATCGTCAGCAAATTCAAACCCTAGATCAGCAAATTCATCAACGCCGTCAACAACTAGATGAGCTAATTTCCCGCAGCGGTAGACTTCAGCAGTCTCTGACTCAAATTGATCAATTAAAAGTCCAGCATCAAGACACGGGCAAGCAGCTTCAAGAATACGAAAAGCAATATCGGATCTATCAAGAATTAACTCAAGCCTTCGGTAAAAATGGCATTCAGGCGCTAACCATTGAAAATATTCTGCCGCAATTAGAAGCTGAAGCCAACCAGATTCTGGCACGATTAACGGGAAATCAATTCCACGTCCAGTTTTTGACCCAGAAAGCCACCAAAGGTACCTCCAAGAAGAAAACCAAGCTAATCGATACTCTAGATATTGTCATTGCCGATGCAGGAGGCACTCGCCCCTACGAAACCTATTCTGGTGGAGAAGCATTTCGGATCAATTTTTCCGTCAGGTTAGCTTTAGCTAAACTACTGGCACAAAGATCGGGGACTTCCTTACAAATGCTAATCGTCGATGAAGGCTTTGGTACTCAAGATGCTGAAGGCTGTAGCCGCTTAGTGGGAGCAATCAATGCGATCGCCTCAGATTTCGCCTGTATTCTCACCGTCACCCATATGCCCCAGTTTAAAGAAGCTTTCCAAACTCGAATTGAAGTCTATAAAAGCGATCGGGGTTCCAGTTTACAAGTGTCTAATTAGTTTGTTTAGATCTTTTTATAAAGATTATTGGGCAAAAACTGCCAAACCTCAGTAAAATGACTCTGAGACTAAATCCTCAATTTAGGAGAGGTGGCAGAGTGGTTGAATGCGGTAGTCTCGAAAACTATTTCAGGGTCAAACCTGACGGGGGTTCGAATCCCCCCCTCTCCGTCCGCTCAGAGTTCTCTTAGCACCCATCATGGAAGAACTTTTAGAGCAATGTCAATTTAATAAAATGGCTGGTGTTTTTATAACCCACTTTGACTGTAGCAAATGGCAGACGAAAATCACCTGGAAATTCTCCAACAAGGAATAAAGTTTTGGAATGAATGGCGAAGTGATAATCCTAAGATTGAACCTAACTTTCGTGATGTTAATCTCAGGGATACCGACCTCAGGGGTGCCGACCTCAGGAGTGCCGACCTTAGGGGTGCTGACCTCAGTGGTGCCGATCTCAGTGGTGCCGATCTCTATGAAGCTGACCTCGTGGGTGCCAACCTCGTGGGTGCCAACCTGGATGGGGCTGATCTTTATTGCTCATACCTCGATGGAGCGAACTTGAAGGCTGCCAACCTTTCTGTAGCCAATCTCAGGGGAGCGGACTTGAGAGGTGCCATTCTTTCTATAGCTAATCTCAAGGGAGCTGACCTCAGGGGAGTCGATCTCGGTGGTGCTAACCTCTATGGTACTGATCTCAATAATGCATACCTTAACCGAGTTCAAGCATTAAAAGCTAATTTTGAAGGTGCAACTCTAACTGGTGCTTGTATCGAAGATTGGAATATTAACAGTCAAACTAATCTCCAAAATGTGAAGTGTAACTATGTCTATCTCAAATATATTTATTCTGAGGAAGATAAAAAGCAGATAAAGTGCGATCGCCGTCCTCACGATCCAGATAAAATCTTTGCTCCAGGGGAATTTACCCAATTATTCCAAAAGGCTTTAGAAACTGTCGATCTAATATTTTCTGAAGGTATTGAATGGACTGCATTCTTAGAATCTTTTCAAAAGTTACAAGCGGAAGTCAAGAGCGAAGAATTATCAATTCAGGCGATAGAAAAGAAATCTGGTAGTGCTTTTGTGATTCGGTTGGAAGTACCACAGGAAGCTAATAAGGCTGAGATTGAAAAGTATATTAAGCAAGAATATGACGCGAAGCTAACAGTTATTGAAGCTAACTATCAGAAGCAGTTACAGGCTAAAAATGAAACCATTCAAGCAAAAAATGACGAGTTAATCAAAGCCTACCGAGAAACAGGAACTGATTTGCTAAAAATGGCAGAAATAATGTCAAGTTTTCAACAGAACACGATTATTAACAATAGTCCTAATCTGCCACCTGGAAATATCTACAACATTGAAAAAGCTGGTATTGGTCATAATGACAATAGCAATATTTCAGGAAATGCCAAGATCGCGGGAGAAATTAACGAAGCTGAGCAAGAAGATTTGACCGAGGATGAGTGAAAAGCGATCGCATTTCATGATTTAACTAATTAACTTGAAAATCACGGTAATTATCACGCTTAACAAAATTAGAAAAAAGCTTAATAATCCGCCAAATAACCACTTAATCCAGGTTGTGTCCACCTTGATTCCTACTATCTCTTGACCAAGTTTAGATTCGGTTTCAGTTATCTTTTGACTGAGTTTAAATTCGGTTTCGGTTATCTTTTGACTGAGTTTAGATTCGACCTCGTTCACATTTTGACCCAGCTTAGATTCAGTTTAAGTTATCTTTTGAACTAGCCTGGACTCAACTTTAACCATTTCTATTTTGATCTCATTGATTTTCTCGTCTTGTTTGTCAAAGCGATCGCTTATTAGCTGCTTAATTTCTTCTAATTCTGATTGTTGTTCGGTGGTCATAGCAATTTCTATTGTTATAAATTTTGCCTAGCTTTATTCTAATTAAATACCGCAGTTTGATAACTGCTGCACTACAACACTAGTTTTATATAGGTGTTGAACACAGGTATTAATGTTTGTTTAATTCATTAGAATCAATAAATGCGACCGCTTTGAAATCAATTGCTAATGAGCCATTTGATAACTGAGCTAAAAATTTTCTTTACTGTTTACCTTTTCAATTAATTTATCTGTTGCTTGAATCGCCATAATGCAAAGTTCGTTGTTGTCTTCGTAGTTATAACCAGAATTAATCATTGCCAGCATAAATTCTTTAACAGTTTGGGTATACGGATTCAAGAGAGTTTTTACTCTAGGGTCTATTGGCGGATAAGTTGTGAGACTTTTGAGTTGGTTATTGGCATTGGTATTGTTAGTTTCGGCTGATTCCATAGTTTTATAGTTTTGTTAGTTTGATAGAATTCGTAAGTTTTTTTGGTCTCAGTATCAGTTATGAATACAATCTGCTCAGAATGATCGTCAATTGCTACCGAGGAGAGTTGGTCGGTGTTTAGCCCTTCGTGGTATGCCATAAATTTTTTGCATTTTTCAAGGTCAATCATGATGATTTAACGAATTTATTTAGATTGTTATTTACCTAGAGATTCTATGTGTCAGGCATGGATATACACTGGCTAATTGCGATCGGTCGGCTACGTTTCACGTAATCACATTGGAAAAATTGTCTTTTGGATAATTTAAAAAATAAATTACTTTACCGAAAGGTAAACAAAAAATATATTTACCGTTTTTTCCTGCGTTTGTCAATCATCATTTCTCTTCGTTGTGAAATTAAAGTAAATGCTTCAATGGCTGATATGCCAAGAGCAAAACCTATATCTTCAATAGTTTCTTCTGACATGTTCTTCTTTTTGTTGAAATAAAGGCTCCATCGCGATTTCTTGATCGATGTAGCTTGGTACAAATCTTCTAGGCTTGCGTCCAGGAAAAACTCAGCAGGCTTTACATTCTTTTCCTTAAATAGCTTTAAATTAGCTGCTTGTAGTTTTTCTAACTTATCTCTTTTGTCGATTATCGACATTTTTTACTTTACGGTAAAAATCTTTCATTATTCAACATACTACAAGAAAAATTTACCGAAAGGCAAAATTTGTGTTTTTACCGAAGAGTTAAAATACTTACATGGACTTAGTTCTATGATTGATGAACTAACACAAGCTACTATGAAGCACATCTAGAAGCACATCTAAAATATGGAAATACGAGATATAATCGCTGGTTTAATAGAAAAGTATAATCTTACAGAAACTTTGATATGCAAGCGTTCTGGCTTACATAATAGTCAATTATCTCGTTATCTTAATCAGACTAAGAAAAAAGATATACAAGTTGCGACCTTAATCAAAATTATTGATGCTTTTCCGCTGGAGGCTCAATCTGAATTTTGGTGGAAAATGAATTCTCTTAGTATTCGGAAAAATCAAGCATCTTTAATTAATCACCAACAAGATGCCAATTCTCAATTAAGGGTTGCTGAAAAAAACAATGAATATAAGGTATAAATTTATAGCTAAAATTTATACCTAAACTGCCATACATAAATCCCTTACTTAACAAGGTTTAAATCAAGGTTTAAATCAAGGTTTAAAACGTAATAATTATGGTTGGCTAGCTATTTAAATACTTGATCAAGACAGAATTTATTTTGTTTGAGCGTGGTATATTATTGGTCTTGTTAAATAAAATATTAATCCTTTTACCTTATTTTTTCTTCGCTCAAGATAGATATTTTAAGCAATAATTTCCTGTTATTATTATTAGTTTATTTTTCTAAAATCAAAGTGACTGGTCCATCATTATCAATCTGGACATCCATCATGGCACCAAATTTGCCTGTGGCAATTTTTAAACCACTTTGCCTTAACTTACTAACAAACAGATCATAAAGAGGTTCAGCGATCGCTGGTGGGGCAGAATTACTAAAAGAAGGACGTCGTCCTTTACGACAGTCACCGTAGAGAGTAAATTGACTAACTACTAGAATGTCACCCTGAATATCCATAACAGATTTACTCCAGGGTTGATTGTTATCTAGATCGGGAAAGAGACGCAACTCTAAACACTTACGAGTCATCCAGTCGAGTTCAGTCTCCGTATCAGTAGTTGCAATTCCCACAAGAAGGTTTAATCCTTGAGTAATCCTAGCTATCTCTTGCCCTTCAACTGTCACTGATGATGATTTTACCCGCTGGATAACGATGCGCATATGTTCAATGTGTAATGGTCAATGGTCAATGGTCAATGTTTAATGATCCATGATTACTTGCCAAAACCTTTCCCGCGATCGCTTTTAGGCAGGCATACGCAATTTTCAATTTGTTGGCGTAAGGTGGATTCATCGAGATTTTGACCAATTAATACCAGCTGATTTTTCTTTTCTCCTCGCCATTCTTCATCTTCGAGAGTAAAGCGTTTACCACTGAGGTGAAATATGTGACGTTGAGGACTTTCATCAAACCAGAGGATACCTTTGGCACGAAAGATGCTTTCATCAAGCTGATTATCTAGGAAATACTGAAACTTCCGAATATTAAACGGTTTGTCGAATTGAAACGAGATTGAAGAAAAACCGTCATTTTCTAAATGGTGGGAATGATCGTGATGATCGTGGTCATGGTGATCATGGTGATCATGTTCATGATTATGATGTTCGTGAGAATGATGATCGTGTTCATGGTGGTTATGATGATCGTGATCGTGATCGTGGTCATGATCATGTTCTGCTGACTCAGACTGATCGTAGTATTTGTCCGACTCAAACAAACCAACGCTGAGAATCAAAGGCAGAGATACTTGAGACTTCTGTGTTCTTAAAATACGGGCATCTGTTTTCAGATCGCGAACTTTCACCTCTAAAGCATCAACATCAGCTTCATCGACCAAGTCAGTTTTATTCAGGACAATCACATCTCCATACTGGATCTGACTTAATGCCGCTTCACTGTTAAATAAATCCAGACTATAGTTGGCACAGTCTACCATCGTAATAATTGAGTCGAGACGAGTCATGTCCCGTAATTCTGTCCCCAAGAAAGTTAATGCTACGGGAAGAGGATCGGCTAAGCCAGTTGTTTCCACCACCAAGTAATCGATCTTGTCTTCTCGTTCCAGAATTTTATAAACTGCATTGACTAAATCCTCGTTAATCGTGCAGCAAATACAACCATTGTTCAACTCCACCATACTTTCATCGGTAGAGACAATTAGCTCATTATCAATGCCAATTTCGCCAAACTCATTAACTAAAACTGCGGTCTTGAGTCCTGATTGATTAGTCAGAATATGGTTGAGTAGGGTAGTTTTCCCGCTACCTAGAAAGCCTGTAATAATAGTTACGGGTAAGCCTTTTTTGTTAACATCCATTCCTGAAGATGCGGGTGCTTGTTCAACAGTTGCCATAGCGATTGCTTATCCTCCTCTGAGGAGGGCTTTTGATAATATTGTCAATCTAGATAATTATTTTTTATTGTAAATTTATTGCAGCTTATTGCGGCTTAAATCTAAGGATAAATTAACCCGATAGACAATTTATGTTTCGGGTCAGGGAATTGCCAGATGTGCAGTGTCAATGAATATCAGTTTATAAATCATTATTGATTATTTATTAATTGACAAAAAATATAACCCATAGCGCAAACCAAGAATTGAAGGCAACTCTTGCTGACGCTTGAAACCTAATTCAGCATACATTTTTTGGGCAGTAGTCATGAGTTCACTAGTGTACAATCCAAACATTCTGCATGATCTTGTTTAGCTCTCCTAATTCCCTCTTTGGTTAGTAATTTGCCGATTCCTTGTCCTTGATAGCTAGGCGTTAGCGCTAACAAACGTAACGATGAGCAACCTGAATCAAAAAACTTTGGGTTAGAGTTACCCAGTGCACAATATGCGATCGCTCCAACTATTTGTCCTTCAACTTCTGCCACAATAAACTGAGCATCTCTGGCTGTTTGATTGACTTTTGATAAACTCTGTCTCATTTTTTGCCAATTTTCGACTTTGAGTCTGGAGGCAAATCTTCGATAAGCTTCGACAGTAATGTCACCAATATTACTAAAGTATTTAGATGTGGCATCTCGTATTGCAATAGTAATTAATTGATTATTATTAATGAGATTTCAATTTTATTGATTACCCTCCGCCAAATTACGCACTAGTTTAGCCAATCTCTCTGCACTATCGGCAACGGCTAAAGCCTGGGCTTTATTTGCCATGTCTGTTAGTAACTCGGGCGATCGCAACCATTGGGAAACTTGTGCTTGTAAAACTTCCGAGGTAAGTTCTGCTTGTTGATAGACTACTGCTGCCCCAGCATCCGCCAGTTCTTGAGCATTATAGGTTTGATGATCTTCTGCCGCATAGGGATAAGGAATCAATACCGCAGGCGTACCAGTGAATGTCAGTTCGGTAATCGTTCCTGCACCCGCGCGACTAATGGCTAAGTTTGCTCTTTGTAATAATCCTGCCATATTATCGGAGAAGGGTAAGGAAATATATTGAGGATGCACTAAACTCTCGACATCAGGGTCATTGTTACCAGTCAGATGCACTACATATGCCCCTAAATCAAACCAAGCTGGTGCCGACTTTCTTACCAGTTGATTAACTGCCACTGCACCCTGGGAACCACCAACTACCAAAATGACTACCACATCATCAGGAAGATTGAGATCTACTGGCTGGGGACTAAGAAACTGTGATCGCACTGGAGTACTGACATGAAATGTTTCTGTTTGGGGTAAATATTGACTGGTACCCGCAAAACCCAGGGCTACGGCATCACACCACCGACTGAAAAATTTAGTAACTTTACCTGGAATGTAGTTGGATTCATGAATAATGGCAGGTTTATGTTGTAACCGTGCTGCCATTATTGCGGGTGCTGCGATATATCCTCCTGTAGTAAATACCGCATCAATCTGATGTTCTTTAATTAATTTCTGAGTTTGCCAAATCGATGATAAAAAGCCAGCAATAATCTTGAGGGTTTTTAAACTAAACTTTTGTTGAAAACCTTCGACGGGAATCGTATTCAGGGGATAATCATTAGGAACCAGGCTAGTTTCCAGACGGTTTGCTGTCCCCAACCATTCAATTTGGTAATCTGGTAGCTGTTGTGCCAAAGCGATCGCGGGAAATAAATGTCCTCCTGTACCGCTGGCGGCAATAAGTAAACGAGTTGGTGATGCCACAGATATTTGCTTCCAATTTTAACTAGACTGAATGTATCTTATCTAAGCTAAGAACGGCTATGGAAATTTAGCATTACTTCAAAGGAGATTCTCATGAGTCGAATTGTGATTACTACTATTGGTTCTTTAGGCGACTTACATCCCAAAATAGCGATCGCCTTAGAACTGAGAAAACGTGGTCACAAGCTGATTTTTGCAACCCATCAAGAGTATCAAGCCAAAATTGAAGCATTAGGGTTTAAATTTTATCGCATACGCCCAGATAATACTGCCCTCAACGATCCTGACGAGATGGCGCAAATGATGGATTTGAAGAGAGGTACGGAGTATGTAATCCGCAACTGGATTTGCGCCAGTTTGCATGAAACCTATGCTGATTTGATTTCTTGTTGCCAAGATGCGGACTTGATTATTGCAGGAGAAGGAGTTATCGCGGCACGATTAGTAGCCGAAAAATTAGAACTTCCTTGGGTATTAGTTGTTTTGCAACCCATTTCTTTTCTCTCTCTTTACGATCCTCCTGTAATTCCTATATTTCCTCAGTTATCAAGATTAAGCAAATTTGCTTCTGTAATTAACTGGGGAATTATTCAATTGTCCAAATTAATTACCAAATCTTGGGCAGATCCCGTGCATCAACTGCGACAAAAGCTTCAGCTGCCACCTCTTACGGGTAATCCTTTCATTGATGATAAATATTCCCCCTATTTGGTACTGGCCACCTTCTCTTCTGTGTTGGCAAAGCCACAGCCAGATTGGGCAGAAAACACGGTGATTACTGGTTGTGCTTTTTATGATGGCAGTCAGGAAAACTCCCAACTGGCACCAGAACTTAAACAATTTCTAAATGCGGGATCAGCACCAATTATTTTTACTTTGGGTTCAGCAGCAGTGATGTCTCCTGGAAAATTTTATCTCGAAAGTATTGCAGCAGCAAAAATACTCAATCATCGAGCAGTACTATTGATTGGCAACAATTCCAGCCCCTCGGGGCTAACTTCAGATATCATTGCCCTAGACTATGCCCCTTATTCGCAAATTTTTCCTTATGCTAAAGTGATTGTCCATCAAGGAGGAATTGGGACGACGACTCAGGCGTTAAGGGCAGGTTGTCCAACTTTGATTATGCCTTATAGTCACGATCAACCTGATAATGCAGCAAGAGTTAAACGTTTGGGAACATCTCGCACCATCACCCGTAAACATTACTCTGCTAGAAAAGTAGCCCAAGAGTTAAATAAATTATTAACTAATCCTGACTATAAAACTCAAGCCACAGCAGTCTCTAAAATAATTCAGGCAGAAAATGGGGTGCAAGTAGCTTGTAATGCGATCGAGAAACAATTATGAACACAAAAAAAGACTGCATCTTTTAAGCTAAGTAGTTCCAGTTCCACTTTATTAAACATTAGATAGTTAAGGCAGAGGTCAGCCTTAAAGTATATATGCGGATAGGGTCAGAGAAGATAAACTTTTAGTAGCAATATTTATTCTGCGTTTTTTTAGGTGGAGCTACTTATCTTTATTTAAGGAGCAGTGCATAGGGAGTAGTATCTATTTAGATGGTTTTTATGGGGAATGACTATAATTTTTCGTAGCCTATAATCTAGTAGCATAATCCCGCGATACAGTTGGCTTGTTGAAGTCACAACTAATATCACGGTATTTTTGTGTTTAGACTTTTATGCAGTAATGCTTCGAGTTGGACTTAATTCTCAAAGATGCATAAAAATTTAGAATCTGATAGCTAATAGCTAGAAACTAAAAAACTTAAACAAAGCTAATTCACGCCAGACATATCTAAGTAATCACAGTAGGCTCATCGCGCTGAGTGTATTCTTTGATCTGAGCAATTTCTTCGGCTAAATCAATTAGAGGTTTCAATGCTTTCTGAGTCTCCAGATTGTGCTTACTGGCATCAGGTTCGTAACTCTCAACATACAATCTCAGAGTCGCACCTTTTGTTCCAGTGCCAGACAGACGGAAGACAATGCGTGAACCATCGGTAAAGCCAATGCGAATTCCTTGTTTTTGACTAACGCTACCATCTACAGGATCTTTATAGCTAAAGTCATCGGCATATTTAACTGTATAGTTGCCAAACTGCTTGACAGTCATGCTACCAGTCATTTCTCGCAGGCGTTCCATTAATTCTGTGGCACGTTCTTTATCTACCTCTTCATAGTCATGACGCGAATAGTAGTTACGTCCATAGGTTTTCCAATGATCTTTAACGATCGCTTCTACTGACTCCCCTTTAATAGCTAGGATATTTAACCAGAACAATACTGCCCATAGTCCATCTTTTTCGCGGACGTGATTGGAACCAGTACCAAAACTTTCTTCACCACAGAGAGTCGCTTTATCGGTATCCAGCAGATTACCAAAGAATTTCCAACCTGTGGGAGTCTCATAACAGGCAATATTGAGTTTATCAGCTACTCGATCCACCGCCTCACTAGTAGGCATACTGCGAGCAACACCAGACAAGCCTTCCTTGTATCCTGGAACAAGAGTTGCATTAGCAGTTAATACAGCTAAACTATCGCTGGGAGTAACAAAAAAGTTATTGCCTAAGACCATATTGCGATCGCCATCTCCATCGGAAGCAGCACCAAAATCGGGAGCATTATTGGCAAACATGATCTCAACTAAATCATGAGCATAAACTAAGTTAGGATCGGGATGTCCACCACCAAAGTCAGGTAAGGGTTCGCCATTTTGTACCGCACCCAGGGCACCGAGACGCTTCTCAAAGATATCTTTAGCATAAGGTCCTGTAACGGCATGCATCGAATCTACACAAAGCTTAAAGTCATTTTTGATTAGATTACGAATTTGATCAAAATCAAACAAAGATTCCATAAGACGAGCGTAGGGTTCTACAGGATCGATCACCTCAACACTCATTTCTCCTAGACGCGTCACAGTAAGTTTGTCTAGATTAATATCACCTGCTTCTAGGATCTTATAGCTGTCAATAACTTTAGAACGAGCAAAAATCGCTTCCGTAACTTTCTCTGGGGCAGGCCCTCCACTAGTAATATTGTACTTAATTCCAAAGTCTCCCTGGGGACCTCCAGGATTATGACTGGCAGATAGAATGATGCCGCCATAAGCTTTATATTGTCGAATAATGGCAGATGCCGCAGGAGTAGACATAATTCCGCTTTTGCCCACCAAAATACGTCCAACACCATTAGCCGCAGCCATTTTCATAATGACTTGAATTGCCTCGCGGTTATAGTAACGTCCGTCTCCACCTAAAACTATAGTTTGACCTTCGCATCCGTCCAGAGAATCAAAAATTGACTGGACAAAATTCTCTAGATAGTGAGGCTGCTGAAAAACTGTGACGGACTTACGTAATCCTGATGTTCCTGGTTTTTGATCCGAAAAAGGAGTTGTGTCAACAGTACGTATGTTCATAAAAATATTTGAAAAAGTAGAGCTTTGATTACAGTTGATCTAAACTACATACTCCTATTGCTTTACCGTCATAGGGTAGAGCTTTGTTTGATGCTTTAGTTGATTAAACAGCAAACATTAGGAAAATATAAAATTAATTTTACAGGTCGATAGGATCTCTCAGGTTATCAACTGCTACCAAAGTTCTTAACCTTTACTCGATTGAAACAGACAACAGCCTCCAGTCACTTGATGACTGGAGGACTCATCTCCTAAATTCCATCGCGATCAATTACCAATCTTTCGATGATGCAAACTCCCATCGACTTAGCACTGTCTAAGGTATAAAACTCAGTATCGCAGCTATAAACTTTGCCTGCAGTATTGACAAGGCTGAAACGGTACATCTTATCGCAATTGCTGTATATCAAGAGAGTACAGTCATTGATTCCAATCAAGGATTTAATCGTTGCGTTCATTTTTTATTAGAGCGTATTAAAGAATTAGGTTTTATTGTGCTTATTTATTTGGGGTCAGAGATAAAAACTTATCAGTTTCAAGCAATAGAGTTAATGACTCCATTTAATGAGAGACTCTACAATCTGAAGGATGCGAGGCTTGAGCTTTCCTAGGGCATTTCAACCGTCTGTACTAGATTTAATACCCTGTTACAAGCCTATAACTTATAGCTAGGGTGAAGCCCCTTTATTTTTCCTTGCATTAACTCCAAGACTGCCAAACAAGTGTTGTGACATCCAAGTGTTGCCAACAGCTTGTTTTCTGCGTAAATCCCCCATCTTTGGTTAGATAATTGCTTGATTGAATAACTCATATTAAGTTTTTACATTGCGAGATTTACTTACATTAAGTTGTGTGTGCATTTTTTTTTAAACCGTAATTCTACGGAATTGTAAATCGGCTGAAGAATATTTCCGTGTTTTTACGGAAGATACATTGAATTGCAAAATCATAACGATCGCGGCTGTTAATAGCCTGTGTTGAATTAAGAGGTACGACCACGATTCATTAGATTCTTTAATTGAAAGGATCAGAGTAGCTCTTCAGCCTTTAATAGCAATGCTTTAAAATGAATTACCCAGAAGTTAGGATCGATAGATAATAAACCTGTTTCTATAACATGACGATCAAACTATCCAAAGTAACAAAACGGCAGTTAATTCAATCAATCAAACGATACTTTGAAGAAAAACTAGATGAAGAAATTGGCGACCTCAAAGCTTCGCTATTTCTCGACTTTTGTTTACAAGAAATCTGTCCCAGTGTTTATAATCAAGCAATTGTCGATGCGCGATCCTTTATGGAGAGTAGACTAAGCGATCTTGAAGATACTTGCTACGAACCAGAGTTTAATTATTGGGAACAGTAAAGTTATCTGTTTTTTCCTACTTTATCAATATGGGTAATTTTATGAATCTAGATTATGAAGTCACCCTGCAAGACGACTTAGATGCCATGCAGACGTATCAAGAATGGAGCCTCAATCAACCTGGAGTTAAGTTGATATTCCACGGGGGAATATTATTTATACTTTTGTTTGGCAGTGGATTGTTACTTTGGGGAGTGACGAATCGCATTGACCCAGATGCAATTGTATTGATTGTAAGTGGTAGTTTATGTCTAGTTTCGGGAATCTTCTTATTGCTGATAAGACAACCTCAAATTGTTCAATTGTTGAATCGTTGGACTAATCAAAGACAATGGCGCAAATATTATGCTCAAGGAGATCGCCGTCAGATTAGACTGACTGAAACCGAGTTTATGTTTAATACTTCAGATTCAGAACTAGCTTGGAGTTGGCAGACTCTTAAATTCTGTCATTAAGGCAGCCAAGGGTTTATGTTGGCTTTTTTTTCAGGACACAATCGCTATATCTCGAAACGGGTTTTTAGCGATCGCTCAGAAATAGAACAATTCAAAAATTTAGTCCAGGAGTATCAGAAACAGACTAAAATCAATGATTCAGAAAATTAAAAGTGAATACCAACTTACGGTGTCAGATTTACTCGAAGCTCAACAACTATATAAGTATAAGTTTCCTAGCTTTATATTTGATATGGGGATAATAATCCTAATATTACTGTACTTGCTGCAAGATATATATCGTCTCCAAGATCCTGATTTTATGATTATTAGTTATTTCAAGCAGCAGAGCATTGAGCAGAGCAGTTATGATTCCTGGACATCAATCATTATTTTCTTTACTACTTTTCTCTTATGTCTTGGGGCAATATTTCCGAAGCTAAATCCTCTTTATCGCCGCAGTATAGCCAAGGATTACCAACATAATTTTGTTAAACAGGAACTAAAACAGATTTCCATATCTCCTACAGGATTGACTATTACTTCTGAAAACTTTCGAGAATCTAGACAATGGCATGGCTTTAACAAAATGGCTGAAAACAAAAAAATATTTTTGCTATGTCATGATCGTAGCCAAGAAGGCACAATTATTCCCAAACGCATTTTCCTCAGTCAAGCAGATCTAAACTACTTTCGTCAACTTGTAACTACCAAAAAGAAACAGTTAATTTCTGAGTAAATCTGATTCAAGTTGCAGAGAAAAAAGCGATCGCCTTGACGGAAGAAAGTTCATAACTTGATCTCTGATTATTTAATAACTTGTTGCTTATTAAGAGATCTTAAGGTAACAAAATCTTACAATTACTATTGAGAATGGTTAACGAGATTGATACTGTTTGAGGAGCATGATAAATTGTTGATTAACTAAGCAATTAATTATCGGTATACTCCTCGCTCTTTGCTAATTTTAATTCTCTAGTAATCTGCTAATTAGCGAAAACGATAGATACTAATATTTTTGACCTTTCCAGATTTTAAATAGCCAACTGATATTAATATAGTCACCATTTGTCTTATTGACTAAGTACTTGTACTCGATTGACAGTCAAGTCCTTTGATGGCTATTTTTTTAACTCGACATGTAGAGCGATCGCCTTATTTTTTTCCTTTGACTCTCATCTTGACTCCTCCAGCAGGGGAAAAAGTAAAACCACGACGAGCAGTTTTTAAGGGACGATTATCGAGTAACTCTAACTCTATTTGAGACATGACCGTAGCTAAAACCAGCTTCATTTCATATAGGGCAAAAGCATAACCCAGACAACGGCGATTACCGCCGCCAAAAGGAAGATATTCATAGGCAGTATACTGCCGCTCGATAAACCTTTCTGGTTTAAATTGCTTTGGTTCAGGGTAAATATCTGCTCTTTGATGTGTCAAGTAAATTGAGGGAAACAAAGATGTCCCTGCATCTAGTTGATATCCCATCAATTCCCAAGGTTTTCTTAATTGACGAGCCACAAACACCACCACTGGGTTCAATCTTAAGGTTTCGGAGACTACGGCACTCAGATAAGGTAATTTAGCAATATCGGTAAACTCAGAAGCACTAGGAAGGGAATTTAACTCGGCTTGAAATTTGCGTCCTACTTCAGGCAGTCGGTGTAACCAGTAAAATGACCAGGCTAAAGAACTAGCAGTGGTTTCGTGTCCTGCAAACAGCATCGTCATTAGTTCATCTTGGATTTCCACGTCACTCATCGGTTGCCCCGCTTCATCTCTAGCGGATAAAAGTAGACTAAGAATATCTTCTCCTATCATGTCGGGATTCTCTTTACGGCGATCACACTCCGACTGGAGCAGATCGCGAATTTGGCGTTTTTGCTGCAAAAATTTACCCCAGGGAGTTAATCTACCTAAATCTTTTTGTAACCAAGGAAAGAACAGAAAAAAGGAATTGAGAGGAGAAGTAAACGTGTCGAGATAATCAACTAAGATAGTCTTCAGGCAATTATATCTTTCCCCTGTATCAATGCCAAAGATGGTGCGTAAAATAATCCGCAACGAAATTTCTTGGGTATAGTCACGAATACTGATTGTCTGTCCTACTTGCCATTGAGCAACAACTTCTTGAGTAACATCAAGCATGGTTTGACCATAGCTTTTCATTCTTTCTCCATGAAAAGGTGGCATCAGCAGTTTGCGTTGTCTTTTATGTTCCTGCCCATTGAGTAACACCAGGGAATTATCCCCTAACATCACTCTAACTGGCGCACTTGATTGTTGACCTACTTCAAACAAATCAGGATCAGCAGTAAATACCTTTTCAATGGCTTGGGGATTACTAAAAATTACATAAGGAGGAAAGAGAGCTGATTTAGGAGTATAAAAAATTTCTCCATACTTGCGCTGAAACTTCTCTAAGGTGCCAAACTGATCTAAAATGGCCTGGATTGCAGTTATCGTAGGCGGTACTTTAGAACCAGGGGGGAGATTTGGTTGTTTTGCAGAGGAGGTTGCTGTAGTCATGGCAAATTTCAAGTATTTGAATGTACATTGAGGATTAATCCCAAGATAGTTAGCAACAAATAAATGGCAAGATAGATCTAAATAATTTAACCCACCCCCATAACCAGGGCAATCAGCTACACCCTATGACTCTTAGCAACTGCATTTGACAAATTTTCGACTAATTTGCTTTCAGCCGTTGACTAATATTATTAAGCTGCATTTGACTATCTACAGGAGGATGTGGTTTCGGCAATTCAGTATTAGGCCAATTATCCAAATCACTACAGGCACAGTCTAGGGGCTGAGTTCCTATTTCAACTACAGGAACGGGCATAGCACACCTGGCACACTGATCGATCGCCCAACCAGGGGAGAGCAACTCTTGGATCGTAGCCGCACTTCCCACGACATAACAGTCTTGACCGCCTACACTCATTATTCTTGCCCAACATGCTTCAAACTCTGGAGTATAGCTGTCGCCTTGAATGATTTTTTCAGGGAGTAATTCTGCTTCCCCATTTTGCCAGACTAACCTTTTACCCAACTGAAACCAGTGAGCAAGATAGGTTTTAACTTCCGTTGCTGATGCCATGTTTTTAACCTCTACTTTTCAGGATATATGTATTACAAATGAAATTACTCTGAAAAGATTTGTTATAGAATAAACGTAAATTACAAACCTAAAGCAACTTGTTGCTTAACTATTGGACTCAATCAAGATGAAAGCTACATGACTGCCTGTTTAAATATTTGGATACTTACCCTTACTTAAAATCATAGTTGCATAATCAGTAAACATCATGATTGATCAGCTAGATTTCATATTTGCTTAAAGGTTCTCCCCACAAACTCAGATTGATTATATGACCGCTCACTACCAAGTAGGTAACATCTGCCATGTTTCCCACCTGTCGAGATAAATGTCCTAAGCGATCGCGAAATAGCCTACCCATTGGATAAGCAGGGACAACACCCCACCCTGTTTCTTCACCCACTAAAATCACTTCTGCTGGAGTATTAATTAAACTAGCTAATAGGCGATCGCTTGTTTGTTGCCACTCATATTGCTCTAACTCCATAAAATTAGCGACCCATGTACCCAAAGAATCAATTAACAAACATTCTGATGCTAATGCTTGATCTAGATGCGAGCATAATCCTCTCGATGTGGTGACACTCTGCCAGCTTGATGGACGTCTTTGCTGATGTTTGACTATTTTGGCTTGCCATTCAGGATCTGCTTCATCTACTTGTGCTGTAGCAATATAAACTACTGACTGATGACTTTTAGCAGCTAAGGTTTCAGCAAATTCACTTTTTCCTGAACTGCTAGGTCCTGAAATCAGCGTAATTTTATTTTTCGATATTTCCTTGAGCGAAGACTGCTGGGCAACCATGCTTCAAACCTAAATCTTGATCTGCAAATTTATAGACATAATATAGATTAGAGATTATTAACCTATCGCAACTGATATTAAAAGTTTTCATTATAAAGTCTTAGACAATTGTTCAATATCTTGATCGATAACTAGAATAATAGTTATTACCCAAATCGATCAACAATCTAGACATTAACCTATATTTGATAGTACCATCCCCAACAGTATATTATTGCTATTTGCTCAATAACATTTTTAAATAGTAAAAGTCAAGATTTTTGTGCAACTATTGTTATTTAATATAACTCGCAACCTAAAATTCAAAGATGTGGCAGCCAGAAAATAATCTTTAATAAAATCAGTAATTGGTTACTCAGGACTAAATAATTTAAAATGAAACTGAGGATATTATTAAAAAAAAACTAATTATTGCTAAAAATCTGTGACAACAGAGTGAATAAACGGTATATTTTTTATAATGTCAATTAAAATCAAATAATAATTTATTTGATGGGACACAAATATCTCAGATAAAAATTCAAATTAACTATGAGCGAAGCTGCTACTGCACCATTAACAGGTAAAGCATTACTGCAAAAAGTAAAAGAGTTATCACATTTGCCCAGGCGTGAAACTGCCAAAAAATGTGGATATTTTACAACGACTAAGGACAAGCAAACACGAGTAAACTTAACTGATTTTTACGATGCAGTGCTTGCTGCTAAAGGAGTTCCTTTAGATCCAGAAGGAGCAAAAGATGGTCGTGGTCGAGAACCTACTTATCGAGTAAGTGTTCATAAAAACGGTCAAATTGTGATTGGTTCTACCTATACTCAAGCAATGGGTTTAAAAGAAGGGGACAAATTTGAAATCAAGTTAGGCTACAAACATATTCATCTCAAACAAATCGATGGTGAAGAAAATGGCGCCTCAGAAAACTAAATTGTTGGTAAGTAATTTTTTTGAAGCTTAAATTAGACTTCATAAGATTAAAGTCAGATGTTTTCACCTGAGTTGTTCAATATGTTGAGCGCATCATGGTTCAAGGTACTTACTTTTTTTGGGGTATGGGCTGCTATTTGGTTGCCAATTGTACTGCTGATATCTAAATTGCTCGGCTGGCAACCAAGCAAACCTCTAACCCTCAAACAAAAGCTGATTCTACTGACATCACTCTACATTCTCATCCCTGCAATAGTCACATGGAAAATCAATGTAGATTCCTTGTCTTTGGCAACCCTGGGGTTAACTCCTGTATCAAATCTCTTGAATCAGCAACTGTTGGGATTACTTCTTAGTCTTGGAAGTCTAATAATTGTTTTTTATTTAGAATTTGCTTTCAATTTGGTTGATTGGCATTGGCATGAGACGAAACAATTGCCACCGCTATTTTTACCCATATTCTGCTTGAGTTTAGTAATTAGCCTAGCTGAAGAATTGATTTTTCGCGGCTATGTGTTTAGCACCTTACAAACTGACAACCCCTGGTGGATCGCTGCGATTACATCTAGTTCTATTTTCGCCTTGTTGCATTTAATTTGGGAAAGAAATCAAACCTTACCGCAAATTCCAGGTTTGTTTTTTATGGGCATGATATTAATAGGGGCAAGAATTGTCGGGAATAGTAGCCTTTATCTTGCAGTTGGACTACATACAGGATGGATTTGGGGTTTGACCTGTATCGACTCAGCAAAGCTAATAACTTATAAGCATCAGAATCATTGGTTTACAGGAATTAATCAGCAACCTTTGGCTGGATTTGCTGGTTTACTATGCTTAGGGATTACTGGTTTAGCATTGCTTGGTATTAAGCTAGCTGGGGTGAATTAAAATGATTTGTCAGCATTGGAGAATAGCTTTCTCATTGATTAATATAAATTAGAAATATAGACTTATCACTTTCTCATTTTTAAATTGACAACACTAGAATTTTGCCTACGAATTTTTTGCTCACC
>JBCDEP010000068.1:0-29518 GCA_039179675.1 Cyanobacteria bacterium P01_G01_bin.67 | reverse complement strand
ATGGCGAATGTACTGCTGTTGATTACGATAGTAAAGTTTCTGCCACTTGTCGGTATCAAAAGAGTGGTTTTTCAACGCTTCTGTTTGATTCATTACCACTGATCAGTATTTACCTAATTTTACAGTGGGAAGGGAGTAGGTATCTATTACATGCGCAGAGGTATCCTTTAGAACACTTCTTACGACTCTTCAAATACAGCATCATTGATGAAGATGGCACTTTCTACGAGTCTGATGATATTTTCTACACACCAGAAGCAGCAGAAAGAAAAGGTAGAGATGCCATAAACATTGATTCTAATTAGCTAAGGCGATCGCAACTATAGGTAAGAATTTAGCACTCATATAGTACTCACTTATTTCATTCTATGAAATAGAAAACTCTTTACATAATCCTCATTTTAAATTTGATTTACAAGTTTTGAAAGCTTCGAATTTTGTAATTATCAGGTTTCTAATATTATTTATTTTGGTTCGATACGATTAGATCTAGATGATGGGTTGGTATAGCGATCATTGCCGCCGATTTGGATTGCGTTTTAATCTGATTGCTGGTTTATATAATTTTGGATTAGACTTTGCGATCAGCTCTGCTGATGCGCCTCGTTCGATCGCTTGATTTATGCAAAAGATCTATGGTTCTACATTTTTTATCAACAACTAGAATTCAAAGGAGCTATGAATTCTTTTGGGCTGCTAATCAATTGAAATGCTTTTAATGCAATTTATCAATTTAGACCACATAACTGACAGAATCAAAGCAGATTGACGTATATTTAAGAGTAAAACAAGAGGATTCATTCCAAATGGTAACAGATAATGCCAAACTTGAGAGAGAGCGCGAGTTTCATGATCGCCGTTTTGCTAGCGATAGTGAAAGACAACAAAAAGTCGGAAAGTTCTATCAGATAATTAATTCAATTCAGCAAGAAAAAGAAAGAATACTATTCAATAACGCTCCAGGGGCAAAGGTAATTGAATATGGCTGTGGAACGGGTAGTTATGCCTTTAAACTAGCCCAAAGTGGAGCAACATCAGTCACAGGAATCGATATTTCTCCCGTTGCTATCGAGCAGGCGATCGCCAAAGCGGTGACTCATGGAGTTGCTCCTCAAACATCTTTTATGGTTATGAATGCGGAAAATTTAGAGCTTCCAGCAGATTCATACGATTTAATTTGTGGCTCAGGAATTTTGCATCACCTAGATCTTGATTTGGCGATCAATTCTATTACCAAAGTTTTGAAACCAGATGGCAAAGCTGTATTTTTAGAACCTTTAGGACACAATATTTTAATCAATCTCTATCGCCGTCTAACTCCTTCTATTCGTTCGGCAGACGAACATCCTTTACTAGATCGAGACTTGGCTTTTTTGAGACAGCATTTTCATTTCTCAAATATTCAATATTTCTACTTTACTTCTTTGGCTGCTAGCTTTATGGTAGGCAAACCAGGTTTTAGCACGTTTTTAAAATTTTTAGAACTATTAGATTCAGCTTTGTTAAAGCTACCTTTGATTAAAAAACAAGCCTGGCTAGTTTTAATCGAACTATCAGAACCTATAAAATAGTAATTAACTCATATCGAGAAAATTGTTATTTTGCTTCAATTTGATTCAAATTTATCCTACATTTTAAAATCAAACTAATTAGATAGTACTCTTTAATAATCAACTACAGACAACGGCACATAATTGATAGTTAGGTTTTTCGGCAATCCAATTGTAATCATAGACATTGGATTTACTCGCAAACAGTGGATAATGGTGAGAGTTAAATTCTAATTTGTAGCCTACTTCAGTTAAAGTTTGGAAAAATTCTTCAATTGCTGACTGATCCTGCTGCAAACAATTTCTAATAAAAATTTCATGCATTTCAATGTATAGTCGAGGCATATTTTTTTTAAGGTTTTAACCATTCTTTCACAGCATGCATTTCTGCCCCTTCAATATCAATTTTAATGTGAGTAGGGACAACTTTTGTCGCTTTGCAAAACTCATCAATAACCTTAATTGATACTTGTTCTTTAAACAGGGCGTAATATAATTTTGAAACAACCTTATTTGAGGCAATAAATTCTTTTATATTTGACTTGATTAATGTTTTCATCTACTACTAAAACCAGTCTTGTTTTTGCAATATAATTATTTATTCTTGTTTACGAGTTAAGAAACAGAACTGACCACAAAACATTAACTTAATCGAGTTGATAGTAGCTGAATTTTTATTAGTAATTTTACCAATAAAACTAATCAAAAAATTCAAAGGTGATTCTTGATGCCACCAGCGAGCAAAAAACTTGGGTGTTCCCAATGCTCGTCTAATAATTAAAGTCAGAGCATCAATACTTGGTCTGATTTCGATGACCTCAAGTCCCGCCTGGGTTGATATTTCTTTAAACCCATAGGGAGTATAATTCCAAAAACTGAAAGAATGATAAGGCTCTAAATATGAGACAGAACCAATAAAATAAGCTTTAGGTTTTAAAACTCGATTAATTTCTTTTAATAATGCTTCAGGATGTCTAACATGTTCAAAAACTTGATTAGAATAGACAATATCGAAGTGGTTATCGGCAAAAGGAATATTAATACCATCAAAAGTATAAAAATTTCCCTCCGTTCTCGTTCTAGCATTGACCTCTGGTGACTCATCAATATCTAAACCAAACCATTCAACATTTTGGCTATGAGCCTTAAATTTACCCTCCGAATTTCCCGCTCCACATCCTAGGTCTAAAATTTTAATTGTTGCTAGATTCTTTGTTTCCAAAAGCTGGCTAATATAATATTCAGCGGTTATCTGCTGGCTACTGTCTTGGGGAATCTGATTTACTAATAAATCAGTAAACTTTTGATTGGTCATTAACTATATCTGCAAAAACAAACACTACTTTAACTGATAGATATTTACACCATAGGGTTCAAAAATATCCTGCAATAGCCCCCCATAAATATCAATTGAACCCTCAGCAGATAAAACCTGAGCTGAGTTAACCTGGATATTTTCTTTGATGGCGATCGCTGTATTTAATTTACGGTTACTATGGTTAATCGCTATTAATACTAAGTCTTGAGTGGTTGAATTTCGGTAAAGCCTTACTTGAATACTGGAATTATCCACAGCTATTTCATTGCCTAGTCTGCTATTGAATGTTTCGTTCTCAATGGTAGGTAAACAATTTTTTAGCTCTTGAATAATAGGACTAAGCACAGAGTCAATCCACTGTTGTTGGGAGCGATAGTGAGTCCAAAAAAACAAGCCATCCGCCTGAGCTAGAATCCCACTATAAACCATATATCTTGCTTCTGCGGCGGTGGGTAAACGACGCTTAAACTTAGTTTGGCGACCATATTTGTCTCGACCATAACCTTGGAGAATAAACCAAACATCATGAGGCTTTTGGGCAATTACCGTAGCAGTATTTAACAGCTTACTAAAGGTTCCATTCTCCAAACCGCTAAATTCAGGAGAATTATCCATGATCGGATATTTAAAATACATTACTGTGTCTAAGGCTTTTAAATATTTTCTGATGTAGAGAAGTCTCCCGAAAGCTATTGTCACAGGGTGTTGTGGATCTTCAGCTTTGATCGCTCTATAAACCCGCTCTAAAATCCGAGGCGACATCTTAGTAAATTCAGGTTCATCAAATAAATACCAACCATAAACGGCAGGATGATTTTTTAACTGTTTGACAAACTGCGTAATTAACCAGCGATGATCGCGTCTAACTTCAATTCGAGGTATTTCTACCATAACCATGATGCCTGCGGCAGCGGCGCGATCAAGATATGTTTTCACTTCTTGAACACTATGCTTACCCGTGTAGGGCATAATGAGGTTCATCCCTTCATCGGCAATTTGAGCGGGAGTATCGAGATTTGTGATGCTGTCGTACCACCCTAGAGGAAAATTGTATGGCACTGAAGGTTGACTAGGAAATATTTTCGTAGTGGCGACCTCCAAGTCTAAAGTGGGAATAGCTCCCTCGTCAACAGAATTTTCGCTCAATAGTGATGCTATGCCCAATTCAGGTTCACTTGAACTATAATTCCCTAGTTTTTGACTGATTGCCCAGAGTTCGCTTTTGGTAGTACCAATATACCAATTAACCCATGAATCAGGAGCTGAGCTGAGTTTAATTAAGAAAAAAGTAGCAATCAGCAGTATTGCCCAGAAAACAAGCTTAAATTTGAGTTTCATAATCTGACTAAATTAGAACTTATTTAGCCCGATCAAGTTAATCCAGACTAGTTCAACGGATTAAATTGTTTCACAATAAGCGCGATCGCAATCTAAACAACTGCCGTGGCTTTTAATTCAAATACTTTTTCGATCACATCCGCAACTACCTTGTCAGGAGTGGAAGCTCCAGAGGTAACACCAACGGTAATTTTTCCTGAGGGCAGCCAATTTTCAGCAATAGTAATATCCTGACCTAGAGGCTTATGTTCTAGACGATCACCGTTTAAGATCCGTTCCACACTGTCAATGTGGTAAGAAGGGATCTGGTTTTCTATCGCAATTTCTTGTAAATGGGTAGTATTAGAAGAATTAAAACCACCGATGACGATCATCAACGATAAATCTTCTTTAACCAGATCAAACATCGCATCCTGTCGTTCTTGGGTCGCGTCACAAATCGTATTGAAGCTCATAAAATGATGGTTTAACTCAGTAGGACCATACTTTTTAAGCATAGTTTGTTCCAGAAGCTTACCAATTTGCTCTGTTTCACTCTTGAGCATGGTTGTCTGATTAGCAATCCCGACTTGCGACAAATCCCGATCAGGATCGAAGCCTTCCGAGTAAGCATGTTTAAACTTAATTAAAAACTCTTCTTTATCACCACCATGAAGAATATAGTCAGTGACGTACTTTGCCTGTTCTAGATTTAATACCACCAAATAGCGATCAGCAAAGGAACTAGTGGCAACGGTTTCCTCATGGGCATATTTACCGTGAATAATTGAAGTGTAATCACGTTTTTTGTGCTTTTCCACAGAATTCCAGACTTTAGATACCCAAGGACAGGTTGTATCCACAATTTTACAGTCCTTATCATTGAGTAACTGCATTTCTTGAACGCTGGCGCCAAATGCAGGCAGAATTACTACATCCCCTGAATTAATTACCGTAAAGTTTTTTTGCCCATCAATGACTTCGATGAAACCCACCTCCATCTCTCGAAGACGCTGGTTCACTGACGGATTATGAATAATTTCATTGGTAATCCAGATTTTATCGTTAGGAAAATGCTCTCTAGCTTCATAAGCGATTGCCACAGCTCTTTCTACCCCCCAGCAAAAGCCAAAAGACTCAGCTAACCGAATCGTGACATCTCCTTGTTGTAGACGATAATTGCGATCGCGGATTGTTTGAATCAAATCACTTTGATACTCGGAATTCATCGTTCCTGCAACTTCAACATCATGTCCAAATCCCCGACGATGATAATTTTCTGACTGCTGTAAAGAACGTTTAAAAGCTTTTGTATCTAATTTTTGCTTGGTCATATGCTTTAAGAAAGTGATTGTCCACCCAATTACGCAAACTTAAATTTAAAGAATCTACTCTTAATATTACAGTAGGAGCAATCGCTTCTGCTCTCTAGACTTATAGTAGAACACCTCACGGAGTAGGGAATAAAATGTAATAAGATAGAATTTTCTCAATACCTTATAAGAAATATTTACGTGACCCTACCAGAAGCAGCTACCCCGTTATATAATCACACCTTACCAACTATTGAAGATTGGCTTCGTAGCAAAGGCTGTGAACAAGACCGAGAGCAACTCCACTGCTGGCATTTAGAAACGTCAAAATGGAAAGCAGAAATCTGTTTAGAAACAGAAGAATTGACGGTACGCTACTTTGATACTGAACCAGAAAGTTCCGAACTCTCTCGTTCCTTCAAATATTCTCTTGGTCGCCAAGATGTTGAGGATGCAGTCTTTTCTGGTCCCTAATCTCCTGGAAATATACCTCCATTGCCAGTATTCCACTGGATTCAGCTTCCTAAATTATTAGTTGTCAAAGGAAAATCTAGATCTGGTCGGAGTGCTTGCGCTTGGTGTAAATAACGATGGACAATCGCCGATTGAGGCAGTGAGGTGTTGACTTGAATCAGAATTCTAATGCAGCGAGTCAGACTACCTTCAACCTGCATTTGTTGCAGATCGATTAGGGGAACATGATCCCAGCCTGGGCGCTTTCTGGCAACAGCAGCGGGAAAGATTGCATTGAGGTCGGCTGTGACAGTGAAAAATACGCAAACCACATCCTCAGGTTTGAACAAATTGTAATTTTCAATTTCATCAAGCAGCTCATTAACAGCATTTGTCATAGCAGTTACCGTGTTTTCAATAACAGTCGTCGCCCCACGGATGCCCCTTACTTTCCACTCCACTGGTAATATCTCCTCTGATTGGGTTTTGCCATCTTGGTTAATGCATAACTCTAGACTAAATTAATTATTGCAGAAGTCAAAAAAAAGCCAAGATGGGTCGAGTTTTTTTATGCATTAGACTATATCATTAAGCCATAATCAAGCTCGAAATTACATTTAGCAGCGATTTGGAGCAATAAGCTCGATAATTTCATTGCCCATAAAGCTAGAAACTAGCAACGATTAGGGACGGTATAACCATAATGGCAAACCATTAGTTGACAACTCAAACTGCAATGAATCGATCGCCAATCCTATTCCCGATTTAGCTTGACTTCTGCCAGGAATAAAGCGATTAATAAATGGTTTTGGTTCCTCAATATTGAAGCATTCAGTTTTATCAGGATCTAGCCCTGCTAGCTCTGCCGCCCAGCGACGTGCATCTTCCTCGGTACCTAAACGATCTACTAAGCCTAATTCTAAAGCCTGTTCTCCTGTAAATACGCGACCATCAGCAAAGGTTCTCACTGTCTCTTCTTCTAAGCCCCGACCTTTTGCCACAGTCGAGACAAACTGACCATAGCTAACGTCAATTAGTTGTTGCAAGATATTTTCTTCTTCCTTTGTAGTTTCGCGATCAAAAGCCAAAATATCTTTATAGGGACCAGATTTAACCACTTTAAAGGAAACGCCGACCTTATCAAGGAGCCTTTCTAAATTATTACCCCGCAAAATAACGCCAATGCTGCCAGTTATAGTACCTGGGTTGGAAACAATATGCTTCGCTCCCACGCCAATATAAACTCCTCCTGAAGCTGAAATATTGCCAAAGCTGGCAACCACTTTCACATCCTTGTCCTCTTGTAGCCGTTGAAGAGCCGTAAAAATCTCATGGGAGTCTGCCACCGTGCCCCCAGGAGAATCGATCCGCAATAGAAGAGCGGGAAATTTCTTTTCCTCAATGGTTTTAAAAGCTTTCAAAACCTGCTTGCGAGTTTCTGAGGCGATCGCACCAGTGATTTCAATGCGCGCAATTTGTTTCTTGGTTTTTTTAAACGGCCAAATCATTAAGAATATCTAACTGTAATAATTTAAAAAGAATATTTGATTGTGCGTTGGCAACTGTCAATTGTCAACCGTTAATCAGGTAGCCCTCGTTGAATTTTAACAGCTGTAAGTTACAAAATTTACGGATTGTCTTGTTTTGACGGTTTAAAGGAGGAAAATTGAGGCGCTAATTTGTGCTGTGATCGCCATATTTAAGAACTGGTAACACTCGAAACTCTATAAATAGAATTCTTGCACGAATCCTAGATATCTGTTTTGCGAAGTCAAGAGTTAAAAGTCAAGAGTTAAAAGTCACAATGGCACCTAAAGCTTTAAAGGATACAACTTCGCATATGACTCTTGACTACATGCCAGCTAGCCCTTTGTGACTTAAATATCAGTCTACGGAAACAATAGAAATATAGTTGATTTTGGTGTTAAAACTGCCAATAGCATCAAGAGTTAATTTGCCATCGTTGACTTCGATGGTTGCAGAAGCAGTGCTAAATGCCTCAGCCTCAGAACCAGTAGCAGTAAAGCCAGAGATTAAAGTTTCACCCTCGACATTAATTACATGAGTGCTATCCAAATATTGAGGATCTCCTACCCCTACGGTAACTTCATATTGACCATTTGCCAGAGCATATTCCCATGCAGCGGGAGTCGTTAATTTTGGGCGAGGATTAATAAATCCAGTAGGATACTGCATATGAATTAAAGAGTCTTTGACTGGCTCTTGAAATAATCCCCCTTGTCCATCATCAGGTAGAGTATCGCGATCGCGTCTGTTGGCAGAGATATCAATCGGAATATGATTATTTCTACCCAAACTATTTTGAGTCACCCAGCCATATCCACGTTGAGCATTATAAGCTTTACCCGTATCAAGAATAAATCCTGCAACATTTTCCGAGCCTGCCAGACCAAAGTTGATGTTAATTCCTCCGGCAAGAGGTTAAACCCGACTTACAACATTTGTTAAGTCAGAAGTAGCATCTACAGCTTCAAACTCAATAAAGATTTAGTGAGGGCAGAGCAGGTATTAAATACGGTAAAAATAAAAATAACAACCATATCAAACGTCTGAGCATCATTCAATGAACCCCAATCACTGGTTTACCGTCTTCTCCTTCTGTGCGATCGCTACTTTCGTCAGTGCTATCTATGGTTGGTTAGTAAAAAAAGAAAAATTACCATTCAACTCTGTAATGGCTTTTAATGATGCTCAATGGCAATTTATGAAAATTTGGGTCAATGTCGCTCTCTTACTGGGGGTAATTATTCCCCTAGTGATGTGGATTATTTTTTGGGATCGGTCAATTCTGCGTATCTTTTTTAGTTGTTATTTGGTAGCTGTTTTTATTCAGTTAGCCAGTGAAATAATTATGAGCCGTACATTATGTAAAAGTGTCGTAGTCATTATTGGAACCCTCTACACAGGATTTCGGATTTGGCAATTGTGGTTGGGTTTAAACCTGATAACTTATTCCCAGCCTTGGTTTGGTTTATTGTGGTTAGTTTTTCTCTTCTGGGTTGCAAATATAATTATGCTGACCACAATGGCGATTCCTAGCATTCTGGCTCAATCGAATGATTATGATTCTGTTGGGGAGAATCCGAATTAAGTTTAATTATTTTCTTTTAAATGGAGCGATCACCTTTAGTAAAAACCAAGGCAAAAAAAGCCAAAAAGCTGAGAGGAGTATTGAGTCATCTCAGCTTCTTGATAAATTAAATTTACCAATTCTAAAGTGTTTGTGGATTTGGATCAGATGGATCTATGTTGTATTGACTTGCTAGTTCTTTCGCTGATGGTTCTTTTGCTGGAACACGACCATTACTAGAACGATGGTTTTTGCTACTGCCGCCTGAACCTCCAGAATTTTTATCATTTCTAATCATAGATTCGAGACCTTTAATCACAATGTACAGGGAAGGTACTAGGAATAAAGTTAGAGCAGTGGCAAATAGCATGCCGCCAAATACCGCAGTTCCTAACGACCAACGACTCGAAGCACCAGCTCCCGTAGCCACCACTAAGGGGTAGAACCCTACTAGACTGGAGATCGCAGTCATCAAAATAGGTCGAAAGCGCTCTTGTCCTGCCTTAATTGCTGCCTTAACGGTGTTTAAACCTTGTTCTTTGAGTTGATTGGCGTATTCTACAATCAGAATGGCGTTTTTACTTGCCAAGCCGATTAACATTACCAAACCTACCTGAACATAAACATCGTTATTGATTACAGGCCAAATGCTACCTGCTTGCAGGATATTAGCTCTTAACCAGATAGCGGCGATCGCACCCAAGACGGCTAAAGGCACGGTCAACATGATAATTATCGGGTCAACATAACTTTCGTATTGAGCTGCCAAAACGAGGAATGCCATTAATAAGCCCAAGCCGAAGATAATCGCTGACTGTCCTCCAGCTGATTTTTCTTCCAATGCCGTACCTGTCCATTCGTAACCCAAGCTATTAGGTAAAATTTGCGCCGCTACTTCCTCCATAGCTTGAATTGCTTGCCCAGTACTGTAACCAGGAGCAGAAGAACCTTGAATTTTAATCGCGCGGAATAGATTATAGTGAGTGATGGTTTGTGGTCCTGTAAACTCTTTGAGAGAAACTAGCGTATCCAGAGAAACTAATGTGCCACCAGTAGAACGAACATAAAGCTGTTCAATATCCTGGGGATTGGCACGAGCATTACCATCAGCTTGAATATAAACTCGATATTGTCGCTGTCCCAAAACAAAGTCATTGACATATTGGGAACCCAGATAAGACTGTAGAGTATCAAAAATACCGTCAATCTCTACACCCAGAGATTTAGCGCGATCGCGAAATACTTCAACTTCAATTTGGGGTGTATTAGCGGCAAACTGAGTAAAAGCAGCTGCAATTTCAGGTCGTTGGTTAGCCGCAGCAATCATTTTATTGGCATTTTCCACTAAAACCGAGATTGGTAG
The DNA here is from genome assembly GCA_039179675.1 of Cyanobacteria bacterium P01_G01_bin.67. Lineage (GTDB taxonomy): Bacteria > Cyanobacteriota > Cyanobacteriia > Cyanobacteriales > Xenococcaceae > Waterburya. Next base: position 19,113 of record JBCDEP010000068.1, on the reverse strand, counting down.
CCCCCGACGATCTTGGAGTTGAAATTCAAACCCACCAAAAGTACTCAAACCGCGAACAGGAGGTGCATTAACCGCAAAGGCTCTCGCTCCAGTAATGCTTTGGAAGGAACCATTAAGACGACCAAGAATAGAATAGACGGACTGGTCTTGCTGTGGTCGGTCTGACCAGGGGTTAAGCTTGCCAAAGACAAAGCCACGACTACTGCCGTTCCCCTCAAACCCGAAGCCGCTGAGAGTAAAGTAGCTCTGGATATTTTCTTCCTCGGCAATTTTATCTCCCACCTGTTCCATGACATCCTCGGTATAGTTTAACGAGACACCATCGGGAGCTTGCACAATAGTGAAGAAATAGCCTTGATCTTCTTCAGGAATAAAGCCTGTAGGAATCTGATTATAGAGGAAATAGGTAAACAGAATGAGGGCAGTAAAGCCAGCAATAACCAGAGGACGGATATATTTCTTGGTTAGAAAAGTAATCGCCTGGGTATAGCGATCTGTAATCCAGTCAAAGACCTGATTAAATTTACCAAATAGTTTGCCCAAAATTCCCGTTCTTTCTTTGGCAGGACGGAGTAAAATTCCTGCCATCGTTGGCGAAAAAGTCAGGGCATTAAAGGTCGACAGAGCTACGGCAAACACAATCGTGAGGGCAAACTGTTTAAAAATCACCCCTGTTGAGCCAGGGAAAAAAGACACAGGAATAAACACCGCCATCAATACTAAGGAGGTGGCAATTACCGCCCCACTTAACTCATTCATCGTATCCACCGCTGCAATTCGCGGCTTCATACCTCGTTCTACCTTAGTGGCGATCGCCTCGACCACCACAATTCCGTCATCCACTACTAATCCAGTGGACAGCACCATTGCAAATAGAGTGAGGGTGTTAATCTGAAACCCAAAGATATTGAGGAAGGCAAAAGCCCCAATTAAAGAGACAGGAATGGCGATCGCTGGAATAATTGTGGTGCGCCAGTCTTGCAAAAAGATAAAAATAATCAAAACTACCAGTAAAATTGCCTGAACTAAGGTTTTAATTACCTCAGTCATTGATACCTGGACAAATTCTGTAGTATCGAGGGCAAGTTCATAATTCATTCCTGGGGGAAAATCTGCTGATAGCTCGGCGATAGTTTCTTTAACGGCACTGCCTACATCTAAGGCATTACTCCCTGGTAATTGAAAGATACCTAACCCTACCGCGGGATTACCTTTAAATTCGGCTGAGGTGTCATAGTTTTCCGCTCCCAACTCAGCACGACCAATATCCCTTAACTTAATTAAGTTACCGCCATCTCCCCTGCCAACTATCAGGTTGTCAAATTCCTCAGCACTTCTTAATCGACCCGAAGCACGGAGGGTAAACTCAAATTGCTGATTTTCAGGAGACGGCTGTTTACCAATACTTCCTGCACCAACCTGAATATTTTGTTCCTGAAGCGCATCTACTACGTCTTGAGAACTCAAATTACGGGAGGCTAAAGCATTAGGTTCGAGCCACAGGCGCATCGCATATTTCCTCTCGCCGAAAATAATTGCTCTGCCAACTCCTTCAATTCTTTTTACTTGATCTAAAACGTAAAGGTCCAAATAATTGCTGAGAAACAGATCATCATACTCCCCATTCTCAGCATAAAAAGCAATCCCCAAGAGTAAATCTGGTGAGGATTTTTGAACGCTTACTCCCGTTTGCTGCACCGAACCTGGAAGCTGTGGCTCAGATAGAGCTACACGATTTTGAACGTTTACTTGAGCAATATTACGGTCGGTATCTGGCGGAAAGGAGACGACTATATTGCTAACACCGTCATTGCTAGTGTTGGAGGACATATAGCTCATCCCTTCAACACCGTTGATTTCTCGCTCAATGATGGTGGTAACGTTGGACTCAGCAGTCTCCGCGTCTGCGCCAATGTAGGTAGAATTTACTTCAACTTGAATTGGTGCTACCTGAGGTAATTGGGAGATCGGCAACATCGGAATGCTGATCCCACCAATTAGCACGATAATGGCAGCACAAACCGTCGTTAAGACTGGTCTTTTGATAAAAGTATCGGCGATACTGAGGATCATTTTGATTACTAATTAATGATTACTACTAGTTGTTGGTTGCCCTAGTGTGGCTGAACCACGCTGATTATTAATTCATCCTGAGCATCGGTTGATAATTAATTACTGATAATTATTCAATTCCCTGGCTGGTAACTGTGGCTGACTCTGGATCGATGGGAGTTCCATCTGCTAAATTCAGTATGCCCGAAGTGATTAAGCGATCGCCTAGTTCCAAACCAGAAAGGACCTGATAAGATTGTCCCTGAATTGCCCCTAGTTCTACAGGTCGTTGTTCGGCAATCAAAGCATTTGAGCCATCTTCCTGTTCCCTTTCTTGAGCCACAAACACAAAGCTTTTGCCCGCAATGCGTGATACGGCTTCGGTAGGAATTAAGATCCCTGGTTGGTCTGACCAGATAATTCTCGCCAATACCGAAGTATCGTCTCTTAACCTTCCGCTATTGTTAAAGGCTGCTTTGACTAAAATTGCTTGGCTGCTGCGATCTGTTCTCGGTGAGATGAAGTTAATATCCCCTTCGGCGATCGCTTTTCCCTGACGATCAATAATTTCTACGGGTAACCCAATAGCTAACCGGGAAGCTTGCTCTACAGGAACGCCAATTCTAAGTTCCAAGGCATCATCTTGAATAATGCTAGTTACATCGTCTCCTGCCTCTAAGTAGTCACCTACTTTGGGGACTATATCGCCGACTACACCATCAATGGGCGCCACAATGCGGTTGAAATCAAGATTTTCCGCAGCTACTGCTACCAGAGCCTCTGATTGCTTGAGGGCTGCTTTTTGTCCTGCGATCGCCGATCTGGCGGCATCTACTCTTTCTTTAGCGGCACGAAGAGCTTTCAGGTTGGAATTTAAAGCGGCTGCCAGAGCATCTCGTTGGGATTTAGCAGCATTAATGTCCCTAGTGCGATCGTCTAAAGTCTGTCGAGACTGCGCCCCTTCTCTTACCAAAAATTCCGTCCTGGTCATATTAGTTTCAGCTAAGGCTAAATCGGCATCTTTTTCCCGCAGATCAGCTCTTCCTTGTTCCACCTGAGCTTCGGCACTGGCAACTTCAGCTTCTGCTATTCTTAATTCCGCTTCGGCATTGCGGACATTTGCTTGTTGAACACTGACCCCAGACTGAGCTGCCAAAACTTCTCCTTGCTCTCGACTCAGCTGAAGTTGAACAATTAAGTCTCCTTGCTTAACCTGATCTCCTTCCTGTACCGCAATCTCTAGCACTCGACCGTCAACTCTGGGCGCCAAAGCTACCCTCTGCTTCGCTTCTAAACGAGCATTAAATTTCGTACTTTGTCTAACGTCGTTGCTGGCTAAATCCTGAATCACAACGGGAACAGCAGGAGGTGGAGCTTGAGCTTCGGGCTGTTTACCACAGCTCGCTAAAACCATCATTAATATAGAGGCACCTAGAGCTTTGTTGCCGATCGCACGATAAAACGTCATAGTAATATAAATAAAATATTAAGATCTCTAGTCTAGCTTTAATATGACTTAGGTGGACTTTTTTCTGCAAGTAGGAACTATTTAGTTGTATAGTTACTCTATGGTAACTAAAGACACAAAAGAACCCCTGTTGAATAAAAACTGTCCTGTACGTCAATTGATTAACATTGTTGGCGACAAGTGGACATTGCCTGTGCTGTATGTCCTCAAACAAGGTACCAAGAGGTACAGCGAGCTACAGCGAGAAATACCAGGAATCTCCAAAAAAATGTTGACCCAAACTTTAAGAAGGTTGGAGACAGATAAAATATTAAGACGAAAAGTTTATCCCGTCGTCCCTCCTAAGACAGAGTATAATTTGACTCCTTTTGGTTTGAAGCTAATCGAACCCCTTGAAGTATTGGCGGACTGGGCATTAGTACACGAAACAGAATTACAGCAAATATGCGATCGCCGTAATGAGAATAGCGCCAAGAATAACGCCTCAAAACCATAAATCTTTAAAAACTGACAAAAATAAGGTTACGCTACGGCTAAGTTTCTCTTTTCAACGTCTCCATGAAAATCGGCACTTTTAAAACCTTCAAACTAATCGAGCGTCAAAGTATCGGCTTGTCCGTGATGAATCTCTACATCATCAAGGAGCTAGTCATGCCCTTCCTTTTCGGCATGGGTATTTTTACCTCTCTCGGTTTATCAATTGGGGCAGTTTTTGAACTAATCCGCAAGGTGACGGACTCAGGATTATATTGGGGAGTTGCTGGCAAAATTCTCTTGCTGAGAATGCCAGAATTCATTGTCTTTGCGTTCCCGATGTCAATTTTATTGGCGACGTTGATGACTTATAGTCGTCTATCGAGTGATAGTGAATTAATTGCTCTCAGAAGTATTGGGGTGAGCATATACCGTTTAATCGTACCAGCGATCGCCTTTAGTTTGTGCATCGTATCTCTTACCTTATGGTTTAACAATTTCGTGGCACCAGCAGCAAGTTACCAAGCGTCAGTAACCCTCAAAGAAGCATTAGGGAAAACTCGACCCGATTTCAGAACCCAAAATATTCTTTTTCCTGAGTATGCAGATGTGCAAGTTACAGAAGAGGAAAAAAAAGAAGTATTGACCCGCTTGTTTTACGCCGAAGAATTTGATGGGGAACAAATGAAAAACATTACAGTGTTAGATCGTTCTCGTCGTTCGGTAAGTCAAATCGTCGTTGCTAGTTCAGCAAAGTGGAATGTTGCTGAGAATATCTGGGATTTCTACGATGGAACTATTTACTTGGTGGGGATTGATGGTAGCTACCGCAACATCGTCCGCTTTCAGCATCAACAGCTAGCACTGCCCCAAACAGCCTTTGACATTACCAAGAAGGGGAAGAAAACCAAGGAAATGAATATTGTAGAAGCACGGGAATACCTGGAGGTAATTAAGCTTAGTGGGGACGAACCTCGGGCTCGTAAATGGCAGGTGCGAATCCACGAAAAAATTGCGATCCCGTTTGCTTGTTTGGTATTTGCCATCATTGGTGCCATCTTAGGTATCCAACCACAAGATTCGGGCAAGGCAACTAGCTTTGGTATCTGTGTGGGATTAATTTTTGGCTATTATCTATTTTCTTTTATCTCTCAATCATTAGGAATTTCGGGGGTGATTCCCCCTTGGCTAGCCGCTTGGCTACCTAATTTTTTAGGATTGGGTGCCGCAGGTGGACTACTAGCTAAAGCGACAAATTGAGCTACTATAAAGCGCCTTATTTTTTGATCTAGTAAGCACAGATTTCCACGAAGCTCTTTATTTTTATGGTGATCGCCGTCGGAAATGCTTTTATTCTCTCAAGTTTTAAATAAAAATAATTTATCTCAGGTAACCGAGGTTAATCAGTTAATAGACCTAGTACCTAGGGATTGGGCTTATGCCGCATTACGGAGCTTAGTAGAGCGTTACGGCTGTCTTACTGGATTCCCTAATCAAAGCTTTCGCGGAAACCAAGCTCTATCTCGGTATGAGTTTGCTGCTGGTTTAAACTATTGTCTCAATCAAATCGAACGTTTAGTTGCTGCTCAACAATCCCTAACGCGAAATGATTTGGAAACATTAAATCTGCTGACTCAGGAATTTGAAGCAGAATTAACGATGACCGCTAGCAGAGTTGATGAACTGGGAAGTCGCACAGGAATTCTCGAAGACAATCAGTTTTCAGCCACCACCGTACTTAGAGGTGAAGTAATCTTGGCGATCGCTGATACTTTTGGCGGGGAGATTGAGGAGATCGATAATGTTAGCGATCAGTCAGAAACCACCTTTAGTAGTCGTGTCCGTCTAAATTTTGATACGAGTTTATTTGGCAGAGATCGACTAAGAACCAGGCTTCGAAGCGGAAACTTTATTAAAATCGATGAGGAGCTAACTGGAACAGACTCAACTCGCCTTGGGTTCGATACTGGTGGTGACTTCGATCTTCAAGTTTCTGATTTAATCTATCGTTTTCCTGTTAATCAGCAACTGCGGTTGTGGGTGTCACCTTTAGGTCTCGATCTGGATGATATCTTTAATGTTTCTAATCCCCAATTAGCTAGTAGTAGTAGCGGGGCATTATCTCGCTTTAGTCGTCGCGATCCCTTATTGTTTAGAGGAACTGAAAGAGCTGGATTAGGAATCAATTTAGAGCTAATCAAAAATAAGCTGCGGTTTAATGCGCTATATTTGACCGACAACGCTAACGAACGCAGCAATGGTGATGTTCCTGGAACTGAAGCTGAAGGCTTGTTTAAGGGTTTTTTTAGTAGTGGAGCACAACTTGTTTATAATCCCTTTGATGCTTTAGAGTTGTCAGCAACTTATGTGCGTAACTATCAAACTGCTGATAGTGTCGATCAATCTGGTGATACCGTTAGCGGATTTGCGACTCAACCTTTTGCTAGCTTAGATGGTAACGATAATACTGATATTGATACTACTACTGACAAAATTGGCGGTACAGTTAGCTTTAATGTCAGTGAAAAAATTGTGATTTCTGGATTTGGTGGTTTTGCTGACGTTTCAGGTTTAGTTACAGGAGAGGATAATAATCAATCTGGGGAGATCTGGACCTGGGGAGCTAATGTGTCGATCCTAGATCTGATTACAGAAGGTGCCAAATTTTCCGTTGCTGGGGGCATGCTGCCCAAGTTTATCTCTGAAGATGCTGTACCTGAAGGACAAGCTGGTCTGCAAGAAGATCAAGATACATCTTATCTAGTCGAGGCATTGTATAGATTTCCTCTCAACGATAATGTTGCCATTACTCCTGGTGCTTATGCCGTGCTTAATCCCAATCATGTTGATGATAACGATACGGTTTACGTTGGAGTAGTTCGCACTACCATCAGATTTTAGATGCTAAATTTGACTTAATTTCTGACGAGTAAAATTGACCACCTAGACCCAGATTTTCAGCGGGTAAATTACCTTTAGTTAATAAACAGTTAACCTTTTCTTCATCTATAAGTAAACGAAAGGAGATAAATTAATGTAGCAATGAAAACAAAAGTGGGTTTTCCTGCTCATTTTCATTAATGACTGTGCGGCAATTTATCAGACTATTTAACTTTTAGCAGTTAACCAACAATAAAGCATATATGATTTCTACAGTTTCTCTTAAACGCAAAGCTTTGCTCGCTCCTTTGCTAGCCTTGACTTTAGGTCTTACTGCCTGTGGTGGCGATCAGACTAGCACTACTACTGGGGAAGGTGGCAATACTGGTGGTAAATCAGTCTCTTTGACTGGTGCAGGAGCAAGTTTTCCTGCACCTTTATACCAAAGATGGTTTTCTGAGTTCAATAAGCAGAATCCTAATGTCAAAGTTTCGTATCAATCTGTTGGTAGTGGCGCTGGAGTTGAGCAATTTACTCAGGGAACAGTTGACTTTGGCGCTAGTGATGTGGCGATGAAGGATGAAGAAATTGAGGCGGTAGGACGCGGTGTTGCTTTACTGCCAATGACCGCAGGCAGCATTGTTCTCGCTTATAATTTACCTGATGCACCAGAGTTAAAACTATCTCGTCAGGCTTACGTCGATATTTTGTTGGGTAAGATCACCAAATGGAACGATCCTGCGATCGCTCAGTTAAATCCCGATGCCAATTTACCTGATAGCCAAATTACGGTAGTTTATCGTTCTGATGGCAGTGGTACCACTGGAGTATTCACTAAGCATCTCAGTGCCATTAATCCTGAATGGTCAGAAAAAGTCGGAAGTGGCAAAACTGTTGAATGGCCCACTGGTATTGGAGCCAAAGGTAATGAAGGTGTAACAGCACAAATTCTGCAAACGGAAGGTTCTTTAGGCTACATCGAGTATGGCTATGCCAAACAACAAGATATTCCTACCGCTACTTTGGAAAACCAAGCTGGGAAATATGTGGCGCCATCTAGTGAATCAGCTTCTAATGCTTTAGGTGCAGCGACTCTTCCTGAAAATCTACGTGCATTTGTTACCGATCCTGAGGGTGAGGAGTCCTATCCGATTGTTACTTATACTTGGCTGCTTGCATATGAGAATTATGACGATCCAGATAAACTTGATGCTTTTAAAGATGTTGTCAACTGGTCTTTAACCGAAGGACAAAACTATGCGGAAGAATTAGGCTATATTCCCTTACCTACTAATGTAGTGGAAAAAGTTCAGGCAGAATTGGATACAATTCAAGCACAGTAAATCGGCGATCGCTCATATTTAAGTTAGTTGTCCCAAGAGACAATTTTGATTGGTTTCTCACCGATATTTCTCGTTAACCATAATGGGAAATATCGGTGTTATATTTTTTTGATATTAAATTGAAGCACAGTATCACTGTCAGAAGATAGATTATCGTCTTACATTTATCTCAATAAATTTATATCTCTATAATTTTTATAATTATCAACTGACGTTACGCAGAACCATGAAAAATAAATATTTCAATGAGCTATAAAAATAGATCGATAAACCCCTTTCCCTGTTCCCTGTTTCCTGTCTCAACAGATAACTTGATGCGTAACATCAGTTATCAATACTGATTGATTTATTGCTTGACGTTATTCAGTCAATCCTATCGACTACAGCTCCTGAGTCTTATGATGGAGATAACTATCTCTATACTCTCTCTGTTTAAATTACCATTAACTATCAATTTTGAAGCTTCAAGATCTCAGCTTATAATTTTAAGAGCCTAAATCAATAACCCTATGTCAGAAAAACAACATCTATTATTAGTAGACGATGAACCAGGTATTAGAGAATCTGTGCAAGCATATCTAGAAGATAACGAAGCTTGGCAAGTATTGACAGCCAGTAATGCCGATGAAGCCTGGCAAAAAATTGAGTCTCAAGTTCCCGACCTGATCATTTCCGATATCATGATGCCTCAGGTCAGTGGTTATGAATTTCTGGCAAAACTGCGAGAAGACCCTCGCTATCGCTCTATTCCTGTAGTTTTCCTCACCGCCAGAGGCATGACTAGCGATCGCATTCAAGGCTATGAGGCAGGATGTGATGCCTATCTATCTAAACCTTTTGATCCCGAAGAATTGGAAGCGATCGTCAAAAACTTACTGTCAAAGAACAGAACTAATAGTGGTGGTGGCGAAAATAGTGCTGAATTAGAAAAAATTGCCAAAGAATTAGTCGAGATTAAGGCTAAATTAGATGACAAAATTGGGGGCAGTGGTGGAATTGCGGTCACGCCGCCGCCAATCAAAATTGATTTGACTCCCAGAGAACAAAGTGTCTTAGATTTGGTGGCTCAGGGTTTAATGAATAAGGAAATTGCCCGAGAATTAAATACTAGTGTACGTAATGTTGAGAAGTATGTTAGCCGTCTGTTTGGAAAGACAGGAACCAACAGCCGTACCGAGTTAGTGCGGTTTGCACTGCAACATGGTCTAACCCAGTAAGGGAACAACAATAACTATTAAATTAGATAAACCAGATTTTAAAAATTATCTTTAGACAATCCTTGATTTTAGATGATAGCTAATACGATGAACCTAGATCTACTGATGACAAATTATATAGGTGCGTTCCTGCCCCCGATCGCTTTGGATAGTCTGTTTTCTACTCAAGGCATCATGGTAATGCTGTTAGTTGCCTACGCAGGAGCCATGTGGATGTTCCTCAGCAGTGCCCCCAAAGTTTATACAGTTATGGTTTCTGATTTGCCTACTGCTCAAAGATTCTATGAAGGCTTACTAGACTTGTCTGCGGCAGATGTTCCCCTGCACTATTACTATAATTACGAGCAGGCAATGGGGGCAGGTGGACTCGACCCACTTTATATGTCTACTAGTCCTGGCACAACAACTTTAAATGGGACAGATGGTTTATGGTACCAACTGCGGAAAAACACTCAACTCCATGTTATTGCTGGTGCTAGCGGTGGTTATAAAGATCGCCAACGTCATGTTTGCTTTGATCGAGATTGTCTGGAGGCTTTGTTGCTGCGAGTGCAGTCCAGACGCTTAAAGTATAAAATACGGCGAGATAAGCCTTTGAATTTTTTAGTTAAGGACATTGATAATCGCACCATTGAAATGGCAGAAGTTTCTAATTGATAGTTTCTGGTCTATAGACTATTATTTTTGTCTGAAAAGGAGGAATATTTAACATCCCCCTAATATTTTCTATCTCTAGCTAATTAATACTTAATCAAGTATTTCCTTTAAATTAAGTATTTCTTTATGTGGTGTAAATTATTTATCTGATATTACTATTACTGAGTAATCTTCAAGTAATAGTAATGCCTGTTTACATCATTCGACCAAAAAAGACAATATTCTCAGAATCGCTAAATTTAGCCGCAGTTAAATTAAGTCCCGAAAGTCGTCAGCAACAAATTGAAGATTTGAATCATTTACAAAAAGAAGATGAACATTATCAAGAAGTTGCCCGTTGGACAGAGGGTATTCGAGGGAAAGAAGATATAAATGTTTTGAAAAGTTCACAGCAGCCAGGCATTACAGGAACTACGATTATAGAAATGTCGGAGGAAGAGGCTGAGTCAGTTAAAAAAGATTTAGCCGAAGAAGCAGAAATTTTGCGAGATCGTCCGATTGAACTAATCCATCCCGCTAATAAAAATAGTTTGAGTTTGAGACGGGAAGGAGAATTAACCAAAAAAGATCTTTGGCATTTAGATGCAGTCAACATTGTAGCAGCGCGCAATAGTGGACTTACGGCTACAGGCAAGGATATTACGGTAGCTGTCTTGGATACAGGAATAGATTCAACCCATCCAGCATTACAAGATAAAGTCATTGCAGCATATACCTTTGACAGTCAACAATGGTCAGTAAGCCAACAAGCTATTTCTTTAGATACACAAGGTCATGGAACTCATGTAGCTGGATTAATTTGTGGTCAACAGATAGGTGTTGCACCAGAAGCAAAATTGATTAATGGTGTTTTAATTCCTGGTGGAAGAGGAATGCTTTCCAACTTTGTTCTCGCTATTGAATGGATAGCAAGTCAACCAGAAATCTCTATAGCCAATATTTCTGCTGGTATCCGAGGTTATTTTGGCGATTGGGAAGAATTAATTGATGATTTGGTAGCAATTGGAATTTTACCGATTTGTGCTGTGGGTAATGAAGGCAGAAATCAGACTCGCAGTCCAGGTAATTATCGCAGCGTTGTTTCAGTTGGTGCCAGTAATCACAGAAATCGGGTAGCAAGTTTTAGCGGTGGAGGCAATCTGACCATCAATAATCATATCTATACTGTGCCTGATTTAGTTGCACCAGGAGAACAAGTGTATTCAGCAATAGTTCAAGGTGGCTATCAAGCTTGGGATGGTACTTCTATGGCAACTCCGATAGTTTCGGGAATTGCTAGCTTGTTATTAGAGAAAAATCCCCAGATTGAGGTACTAGAATTAAAAGATGAACTTCTTTCTATGTGTGAAAGTTTTGGAATCTCAAAAGAACGCCAGGGAGAAGGCTTAATCCAATTTGGAGAACCTTTTGCTTAGAATAAGAAAATATGTGAGTAATGAGAATTAGCTAATAGAATTAAGAAAAATTATTCATGCAACACACATAATGTATTGTCGTGTCACCAGATAACTCTTTTTTAAACAAAATAGATCCTCAATTGCAAGAGAAGTTAGCATACGCGCCAGAAAACGAAATTTTGCGGGTGATTGTACGCTTGAGTGGAGAAAACCAATCGAATATAAATGCAAACTCTATTTCTCCTGCTGATTTTCCCAATCGTGCTGAGTATCGCAAGGCTTTAATTGCTCAAAGACAACAACAACTATCTGGAGATATTGGCACGACGAAAAAAGCTATCGAAAATCTGGCTTTAAAAACCTATGGTGGTAAGAATACTAAAACTCTTGTAGTAGAAGGGACAGTGAATCAAGTTTTGCAATCTTTAGAGTTATCTGGCATTGAATCAGCTACCCTTGATCGAGGTTTTACACCCATTTCTCCTAGTCATAATTATTCTTTAAGCAATTCGTTAGAATCAATTTTTTTAGAAATAGCAGAAAAAGCAAATATTATTAGCACAACTCGCATCAATCGTCTGGCAAAGTTTTTAGAAAGCTCAGATTTTAATGTAGAAAAAAATACTAAACAATTAATTATTCAAGCATCCCAAAGATATATAGCCAATTATCGCGCAAGGTATGGTCTCTTGAAAGTTTTGGGGATGAGCAAGCCAATTAACCTAGAATCAATCTATACTAATGTAAAGCTTCAGAAGGAAAGTAAATCTCGTTTAAAATCTATTGAAGAATTAGAGAATTTATACCATAAAAACAATGTTCAATTTCGCGATATAGATCCTAATATCAGAAGAGATATAGATGTAGCAAATCACGAACAATATTTAATAGTTTTGGGTTCTCCTGGTTCGGGAAAATCTATTTTTATGCGAAGAATTGGGCTTGAAGTACTTAAAGGAAAAAATGAACAATACCAGCATGAGTGTATTCCTGTTCTTTTAGAACTTAAAATATTTATCGATACTAAAATTGATATCAAAAAGTTAATTACTCAAGAATTTAAAGCTTGCGGTATTCCTGCTGCTGATAAATTTGTGGCTAAAGCATTAGAGCAAGGTAGATTATTGATTTTGCTAGATGGTTTAGACGAAGTATTGGCTAAAAATTTAAACTCTGTCTATAGAAATATTCAGGATTTTGTAGATCATCACTATAAAAATCGTTATATTGTTTCCTGTCGTATTGCTGCTTATCAGCAAATTTTTCGTCGCTTTACAGAGTTTGTGATAGCAGAATTTGATGACCAGCAAATTAAACAGTTTATCAATAGTTGGTTTAAATCTGAAGCAAATCGACAAATGAATAATGCTCATGATTTTTGGCAATTATTACAGAAATCAAAAGACAAAAATACTAAAGAATTAGCGCAGAATCCTTTATTATTAACTTTTTTATGTTTGGTCTACGATAGATCTCATTATTTTCCTTTTAATCGCAGTGTACTCTATCGCAAAGCTCTAATAATTTTATTGGAGGAATGGTCGGCGGAAAAAAGAATTCAACAAAATAGTATATATCAAGGTTTACATACAGATTTAGAAGAGATTTTGTTAGCAGAAATTGCCTACAGTAATTTTATCAAAGGCAAGATATTTTTTAGAAAAAAAGAAATTATAAAACAAATTGAAGATTTTTTAGCTTTAAATTTATATGAGGAACAAATGATAAATGGAGAAGTAATATTAAATGCCATTATAGTCCAGCAGGGAATTCTAGTAGAGAGAGCATATAATGTTTATTCTTTTTCTCATTTAGCATTTCAAGAATACCTAGCTGCTCAGTATATTGTTGACAATGATCTGGTTGAAAATATAGTCAGCAATAATTTAATAGATATTCGTTGGGAAGAAATATTTCAATTAGTAGCAGGTTTAATGTCCAATGCAGATACTCTGTTACTATTAATGGAAAAGGAAGCACAGAAGCTTATTATAAATAATAATTTACGTAATTTGTTATGTTGGGCAGATCGAGTAGTAAATCGTTCAAATGATGAATATAAGCTTGCAGTAAAAAGAGCTTGGGCAATTTATTTAGCAATTGTTAGAAACAAAAGCTTAGATCTTGCAATAAGTTCAAACTATGATCTTGACCCAGGACGTGATCCTAATTTGATTAATAAAGTTAATACTATTCAAAGTGCTTTAAATTTACTAGAAAATATAATTTATGATATTTCTAGCGCATATGAAGTATTACATTATCATTCATCAACTTGGTTACCAAATGATATTGATCGTGATGTAGCTCGTGCCATTAGTCGTATTAATTGTTTTAAAGCTTTAAAGATTTTTAGAGAAGATATTGAACTTAGAAGCTTAACTGAAAACCTAAAAAGATTGCAGTCTAGAGTTCCTAACAAAAGCCTATCTTATGAAAGATATAAAAACTTTTCTAATGAAATTAGTCAATTATGGATTAATACATTTAAGCTTGACAAAAATTGGATCAATCTAAGAAGTAAGGAAATGCAGTCTCTATCTAACTATATTGAAATTCAGCTTTTGATCTTAAAGTGTAAGGAAGCAGCAGTAAGAGTCTCCCCAGAAACTTGGAAAGGTATTGAATCACGAATGTTATTACCGACTGAGAATACTATTAATTGATAAATTACGATCGCCTGTATGCCAGAGGGGAAATGATAAATTCCCCCCAGATATAACTTATACACCAACTACTTGAGCGCGTTTGTATGCCTCATCTAAAACTTCAGAAAGAGTGGGATGAGTATGAATATTAAAAGAGAGATCTTTGACTGATTCCCGTTTAGCGATCGCATTTGCAGCTTCTTGAATCAAGTCTGAGGCATGAATTCCAATAATGTGTACGCCTAATAATTCTCCTGTGTCCTGACGATAGATAATCTTGGCAATGCCTTCGGTTTCTCCTTCCGCGAGGGCTTTGGAATTGCCTTTATAAAAAGATTTTACTGTGGCTACCTTAAAACCTTCTTTTTCTCCTAAATCTTTGGCTTGAGCTTCTGTCAAACCAACATAGCTAATTTCAGGATGAGTAAATGCCGCAGCAGGAATACAGCGATAGTCTACCTCTTTCTCGGCACCACAGATATTTTCAATCGCAATTACTCCTTGCCCCGATGCAGCATGAGCCAGCATCATCTTCCCAGTGGCATCTCCCACCGCCCAGAGGTGAGGCACGGGTTTTCCGTCTCGCAACACTTGCATTTTGTCGTTGACGGGAATAAAGCCACGCTTGTCGACTTCAACGGCTAAGGTTTCCAAACCAAGTTTCTTGGTTGCGGGGATACGTCCAGTGGCTACCAGGCAAGCATCTACTTCCAAGATTTCTACTACCTCTTTAGTTTTGGCGTCAGTTAACTCAATGGTTACAGGTGCGCCAGGAGTAATTTTAGTCGCAAAGACTCCTTTATAAGTTTCAATATCTCGCTTATCGAGTAAAACTTTTTTGGCAATCTTGGCAATATCAGGATCGAACCCAGGCATTAAAGTATCTAAAGCTTCAATCATAGTGACTTCACAACCGAGAGCAGTATATACATCGGAAAACTCCAAGCCAATATAGCCACTACCAATAATTGCAATCCAGTCAGGAAGAGATTCTAATTTAACGGCATTGTCGCTAGTGAAAACTGTTTTACCGTCAATTTCAATTCCTCTAGGAACAAAGGGAATCGACCCAGGACACAGCATAATCTCTTGGGCAGTATAGGTTTTACTGCCATCATCAGTTTTGACTTTAACCTTTTGTGTCCCTGCAAGCTCTCCCCAACCGCGAATGATATCTACCTTGAGACGTTTGAGACTGTTGGTTAGATCTCCCTGGATTTTATTAACTAAATTGGTGGCATGATCGGCGATCACGCTACGATCAAATTGAATTCCTCCAAGTTGAATCCCCATGTCTTGGAGGTGATGACTATCGCCCAATTCCCTGACTCTTCCTGAGGCAGCAAGCAAAGCCTTGGAAGGAATGCAGCCACGGTTAACACAAGTACCACCCATGTCTTCTGCTTCGATAATTGCTGTCTTTAAGCCACTTTTAACTGCATGAAGCGCTGCACCATGTCCGCCAACACCCGCACCTATAATTATTAAATCGTAATCGAAATCACTCATGATTATTTCTGCTATAAATTGCTCCAGTCCTCTATTGTAAAGTTTAAGAGTCAATCTAGCTAAGCTGTCGTCAGAGTGAGATGAAGTAAAAGTTGCCAAATTTAAAATTTAGCGATTGCAGTGTTTTCGACATGTTCTGTGACAATTTCTCAATCTATACAAGAGATGGAGAAATTGGTTAGAGACACTCAAGATGAAGCGGTAAAAGGTAGGGCGATGGCGACAGCAATTAAGGCTTTACCATCTCAAATCCCCCAAACTTAAACCTCAGAGCAATCGAGGGATAAAATTCTGACAGATCAACAAGAATAGATTCGACATATCAAAAACTTAGCTAATTCTCTATAAAAAACTTTATTCATAATCTACTCGAAATCTACAAGATAGCTTGACTGCTTAAATAAATTTATTAACCTGCACTTTATCATCTTGAACGAGGAATTTATGATTAATCTATATAGCAATAACAAAGATTAGATAAAGTTAGTCATCACAGCAAAAACTCATGAAATAATTAAAAAGGTAATAACAGAGAAGTAATCTGTTATTACTATCCACTCGGTAATATAGTTGAGGGAAGCACGCAGCAATGATTGTGCTTCTTTTTCTTTGATAAGCTGATAATTTAATTGGTTTAAAGCAGAAATATTATTTTTTACTCGCAGCACAAAAAATTTGTTTTCTATTTTTAGTAAATTTATAATTCTTTCCTTTGAGCAAAACCTGCGGAATGCACGGGGACTTGCTACTCGCTGTGCGACGGTGAGTCGTTCCCCCGCTCTATCCATTATTCCTACTCCTCTTATGTAGCAATCATGAATCAGTCATAATTGCTATATTATTTTACTAATCAATTACTAATTCAATGTCTACATCAAGATTGTTATGTTAGCCCAGAAGTACGTCAGGAAATAGAAGGGACTATATTGTTTCCGATCGCCGAAATTGAATAACGCAAAAGGAAATTTACCTAGTTAATAATCAACTCTACTTTTCTATCTCGTTTAGATTGAAGTAAATTGAAAATCCCTTTAAAAGCAAGTTTTTGCTAGTTGAGCAAAGTTTTAGAAGATTTTACTAGTCTTTGCTGTCATGATTGAACTCCAATCGATAAATACGAAATATCAAACATGACTATAACTCTTGCTATTTCTCCTCTAAGACAAGAGGCGAAAAAATTTTTACAATTGGCTATCCCGTTGGCTGGCGCACAGGTGGCGCAATCGCTGACAGGTTTTTTTGACACCATCATGATGGGAAGATTGGGGGCAGAAACTTTAGCGGCGGGAGGGTTAGCATCCCTCACTTTCTTTGCCATTCTCAATACTGCTGCGGGGGTGGTTATGGGAGTTAGTCCATTGGTGGCGCAAGCTTTTGGTGCAGGCAAGAAAACTAGAATTGAAAAGCTGACTCGTCAGGGATTTTGGATAGTCTTGCTGTTGTCTATCCCAATGATGCTGGCGATCGCTCATTTGGATTCGGTAATGATGCAATGGGGACAAGCAGAAACTACCGTTACTTTAGCTAATAGCTATTTGGATATTATTCTTTGGGGCTTTTTTCCTGCTCTGGGTTTTGCCATGTTGCGGGGTGTAGTGTCGGGATTATCTCAGGCTCGTCCAATTTTAATTATCGTCGTTTTTGGTACGGTGTTTAACATCATTGGTAACTATATTTTGGGATTTGGTAAGTTTGGCTTTCCCCGTCTGGAGTTAGTCGGCTTGAGTATTTCTAGTACTCTCGCTCTTTGGGGAATGTTTATCGCTTTAATTGTTTATATTCTCAGACATCCCCAGTTGGGTGCTTATCGTTTCTTCGAGCAGTTATATAAACTAAAACCCGCTCTTATCAGTGAATTGTGTCAAACAGGTATTCCTATCGGTATCTTTATCGCCTTAGAAATAGGACTATTTACTATCGTTACCTATCTCATGGGCGCATTAGGAACAGAAGTATTGGCTGCCCATCAAATTGTTTTTCAAACGGTTATGGTAACATTTATGATTCCTTTAGGAATGTCCTATGCAGCAACAGCAAGAGTTGGGCAGTGGTTGGGACTTAATAACTTACCAGGAATTAAACGAGCGGGATATGTTGGTATTGGTATGGGTTTGACTGTGATGTTATTACTGGCGATCGCCATGCTGTTATTTCCCCGCTCTATTGTCGCTATTTATCTCGATCTTAATGACCCTGCCAATACTCAAATAGTATCTCTAGCGTTACCAATGTTAGCCATTGCCTCAGTTGCCCAAATTTTAGACGCAGTGCAAAAAATTGCCTACGGTGCCTTGCAAGGAATCCAAGATACTCGCATTCCCGTACTTCTAAATATCTTGGCATTCTGGGTTATCGGTTTGACTTCAGGCTATGTTCTCGGGTTTTATTTTGATTTGGGCGGTATCGGTTTATGGTTGGGACAGTCCGTCGGCGTTGCGGTCGCTGCTATTCTGTTTTTACTTCGCTTTCGCGATCGCTTAAACAATTTGAAATTTTAATTCATGAATGTATTTATCAGCGATCGTCACCATACCAGCGCGATGCCAATTTGCAGAGTGGGTCTAGTGTTCTAGATAATTCCTTTCCCTGATTCGTTAAACCATAAGAAACTTGCGGAGGAATGGTTGGCTTGTAATTACGATAAACGACCCCCATTGCTTCTAGCTTGCGTAATCTTTCTGTTAGCACCTTAGTCGAAATTCCCTCTACTTCTCGACCTAATTCGCCAAAGCGTAAAGAATTATTATTATCCAAAATCCAGATGATATAAATCGTCCATAGCCCAGAAATTTGATTTAACAGTTTTTCGAGCGAGCAAGATTGAGGATGTTTTTTAGACATTATCAGTTTATTAATAGTTATTAGCTTACTAAAAAGCACCTACTTTACTTTAGTAAGTAATGGTTTTAATGTCGATGTAGAAGCTAGTTTTTATGGTTTTCTTATGGCAAAAATTTTACATCTAGATTCCAGTCCCAGGGGCGATCACTCTAAATCTCGTCAACTAGCAACAGAATTTGTGAAACAATGGCAAATTCTTCATCCTCAAGACAGGGTTACTTATCGCGATCTTAGAAGTTCACCGATTCCTCATGTTACGGAAGAATGGATTGCTGCTGACTACACACCATTATCCGAACAGACTTTAGAAATGAGACAAATTCTTCAGCTTTCTAATGATTTAATAGATGAGTTCTTAGCATCAGATCGCTGTGTTTTTAGCGTACCGATGTATAACTTTAGTATTCTGTCTGGATTCAAAGCATATATAGATTACATAGTTAGAGTTGGTCGAACTTTTGCGATCAAAGACGGTAAATTTATAGGCAATAGTTCGGACAAAATTAAGCGGCAATAGCTCCGTAGTCATAAAGACTTGAGTAGTTAGGATGTGATTTAATCAAAGTTGGCTCAAGATCTAACTTACTAATAAATCTTTCGAGCAGATGAGAGTTGAACCCACGGCGT
>JBCDEP010000047.1:0-38936 GCA_039179675.1 Cyanobacteria bacterium P01_G01_bin.67 | reverse complement strand
ACTAGTTCCGTAACTTTGTCTGCGTCAACTTGAGCCGTTGCCAAGGCTGGATGAGTAATAGCAGCGGCAATGCGATCGCATTTCTCCTTAGTTCTACTCGCCAGGAGAATTTCGGAGAATACCTCCTTAACTTGGGCGCATTTTTGAGTAACCACATTACCAACTCCGCCCGCACCAATAATTATAACTTTTGACACGATTTTACACTAGAGAATCTGTACCCATTTTGTTATTAACTGAAAATCAATCGATTGATTCCCATGCCATAATATCGGCAAACAGGCTCTGATAGCCGCTGACATTAGGATGTAAGCCATCTTCCCCCAACTGAGTTTCAATCCATGATGTGCCTCTAGATAGCCACAGATCGAAAACATCTAAATAGGGAATATTTCTTAGTTGACAAGCCTGCAACGTTGCCTCTTTATAACGATACTGATCGAGATGATTGTAATAAAGACAATTCATAAAAGGCATTTTTGTTTCATCAACTGGAGTCATCCCCACAAACAAAACAGGGCAAAGATTTTGTGCTACATCTAATAAATGCTCAATATGTTGGCGGAAATCATTTAACTCCGTATATTGCTTGCCTGTCGGTTTGCCGATTCGGGCTGAATCATTAACCCCCACCGATAACAAGATCAAATCGGGCACACGGTTGCGTAGTTCACCACGACAGTTAAATTCTTGTTCTAATCTCTGCGAAACTTGCTGAACGCGATCGCCTCTCACTCCCAGATTGTATAAAACATGACCTGCTCCATGAGGTGACATCCATTCACGACGCAGTCTTTCTACCCAACCCCCGCCGACAAAATCTCCAAAGCCATAAATCAAACTATCCCCAAGAGCGATAACTTTCAAAGGCTGCTTGCGCTGTAGCTTTTCCTGTAGTACATGCTGATTACTCGTGGTGAAGCTAGAGTTGGGCGTCAAAATAGTTTGCATAAAAGAGAGTATAGAATCTTGATTTTATAAAGCAAAATTTACATTTAGAATCAATAATACACAATCAAGGTATTAAAATCGAAAGTAGAGTATAGCTGATCCCCTTAAATAAGTTAATTACGGAAAATACTAAGATAGGTGAATCCTAATCAGCGATCGCTAGCAATACCCCTATGTAGTCAAAAGTTAGGAATTGCAGGTATTGAATTTGAAAAAATATTTATGCAAGAAATCTGCTGTTGAGTTTAACCTCATCTATGACTGCTCACTGTTAACAGTTAACTGTCTTTACCCAGTCTAAAATCCGATTCCATGCCCACCAACAATCGCGATCTTTATTAGCTTTCTGGCAGTTGGCGTTACTCACATAAGCAACATGACCACCCTGTTTAGTCAAAGCAAGAGCTAGGGATTCATTATGATGACAAACAGTTTTCAACTTAGGAATAATGCTCGGAGCAAACATGGGATCGTCTTCCGCATAGAGAATTAAGGTTGGCTTGTGAATTTTGTGCAGAATTTGAAAAGGACTACTGGCAGTAAAATACTCTTCTACTGAAGCAAAACCCAACCTCGGAATTACTAATTCCTGGTCAAAACCCCAAATCGTATTGGCTTTCTCAATAGCGGCTAGATCGATTTCTTCTGGATGGTAAGAATGAATCTTGAGAGACAGCTTTTTTAACTCCTTGGCGATCGCTTGCTCAATGTATTTTCCAGTAGGATGGCTCATAAGGTAGGGCAAGGAAAGATTTGAGTCCAAATTAGGACAGATAACTGCCCCCCCTGCTACATCATTAGATTTTAAGCCATTGACTTCGATAAACTGAGAATAGTAGACGCCCCATAAAGCCAATTGTCCTCCCAAGGAATAACCTGTAAACCAAAATGGTGCGGGACAACCAAGCGCTTTACTTTCCCCAGCAATGCTCACAAAGTCTTTTCCCTCATTGATCCCATCAGAAGTTAGTACAGCAGATAATTTTGCCGAATCACCATGAGCACGCCAATCAAATAAAACTACAGCATAGTTTTGAGCATAGGCTTTTCGGGCAAGGATGCGTAAAAACCACTGATTTTCTAAAGTTCCCGTAATGCCATAAGTAGCAACAATAGTACCTTTGGGCTGAGGCGGAATTGCGACCCAACCTGATAAAGGAACTTCTCCCTGATTAAATACCACTTTCTGATAATCAGGCTCAGTCTCCGCTATGGTTTCTTCCCAGATCTGACTAGAGCGTAACGCGACGTAAATCGTCATTAAAAACCCATTATTTAACCAAAAGGGAGGTTCAAAGAAACTATTAAGCATTCAAATTAATTGATCTCAGAAAATAGTAAATATGCTAGATGCAAATAAGCCCTAGTCCTTTGTTTAATTTAAACTATAGATAGTGTCTTGAAACTAAAAACTTAAGTACTAATTATCTGTGAATCAACTAAATTAACATCAGGCATATTGATTGTGTTGTTGATAAGCCAGGTAAGTTGCTTCTAAAAATTGACTATTACTGTAGCCATCTGGAACATCGTCGATCAGAATAATTTCTTTGACCTGTTCTGCTAGTTTACGACTGAGTTGATGCTGATATTCCAACAACATATTTTGGCGTCGCTGAAGAAAATCGCGGATTATAGCAAAATGTTCTGGTAGCAGATTAGCGATCTCGCTCTCTATTCTCAATTGGACGGCTAAAGTTTCTGCTGCGTCAGAAATATTAAAATTGCTTGATTTTGCACCATATTCTTCTTGAACCACGATAGTTCCTGCCACCAGATCCCCCAGACGTTTTTCTTGTTGAGAAAAAACAATTAAAAAGACGCCAACAAACAAGATGTCATCAACTGGTCTGAGTAAAGCGCGTAAAATTGCTTGAGTTAATCTTTCTGGCTTACCGTTATCACGAATAACTTTAATTTTTGTCCATTTCTTTCCTGGAGTTTGTCCTTGCCATAAAGTTTCTAAAATAACAAAGTAGCCGACATAAATAGCAAAAGTAGTCAGGGACTGGATCGCCCAAATCCACTGCGCTAGGACATCTAAAGTTCCGTTACTAATTAAATTGGGAACTAACTGAAAAGCTAAAAAGGCACTGAGAACCCAGACCAGTAAAATGGTCAAGCCCAAAATAATATAGTCAATTATTAAGGCAAAAGAACGATTACCAATCCCTGCTAGGGTAAATTCTAGCTCAACACTTTCAGGAGTTTGTAGATTAATTTGATTAAAAAAACGCATATATATTCAGCAGTCTGGAGAAAATATTAATCATTAATTTAGGCTTTGAGTCTAGCCTGTCCTACCAGAGGAGACTGTGATTTTAAGCTGATTCCAGCTTCTAATTAATTAATACTCTCACTTTCTGAATCGCTTAGTGATGGGTAAAATGATAGGGAAAAAATATCATTGGCAATTCCCGATCAATACAATTCTTGGGTTTTAATGATGAAATATATTTTTAATCAACTAAATAAGTTCTGTAATCATCTCTAAATCTAACTTTTCAACATTGCTTAAGACCACTTCTGCGCCAGCTAGCATCAGCTTCTGTGCATAGTCTGCTTGTCTTGTTGGGGAGGTTTGGACGTGTGGGGGAAGAATGCCAATGCCAATCCAGTTCCGTTCTGGTTGAATCTCTCTGGCTTTAGCTACGGTGTACATATCCGCTACGGTGTCACCTAAATAAAACACGGGTAGATTGCTTGATGTCGGTTCAATTTGAGCAATGGCATCAAACATTCCTGTGGGATCTGGTTTACTAGGAGCATCTTCCATCGCCACTAATATTGGATTGTCTAGCTTTAATCGCTGATTAATCACAAATTCTGCCGAGCCTCTAGTAGCACCACTGAAGAAACCATAGCCAAATTGGCTATTGCTCAATTGTTGAAAATAAGTAAGAGATACTAACAAAGGTTCATTGGCGATATAACCGTCAAAATGCTCGGGATTTTTACCCCGATAACGCTCCTGAAAAAATTCGACAATGTGATCGTAATCTAAGGCGACGGATTCGCGGGATTGATTCATTGCTTCAAAATAACGATAGGTTAATTCTTGAGATGCTTCCCAATCATTATTCCAAATTCCCTCAGATTTAAGGTTATCGATATCTTCCATAGTGGGTCGCCAAGCACCACCCGTAAAGTGCTCTACCGTATCAGCGATCGCTTTTCGATAAGAGTTACCTACATCGCGAATTACCCCATCAATATCAAAAATAATAATTGCTTTCATGTCTATTATCGCACTTAGTGCAAGTTGGCTTTGTTATAAAGCTATCAGCTATTAGCTATTAGCTTCTTGCAAAGATATACAAAAATTAAGCCAAATATAGCGACCGCTGAAGCGTTAATAATCTGTGAAGTGCGATCAATAGGTTGTATTAATGAAGATTTAGTATCATTGATGGTAGCTAGCATAATATTTGCCACATAATTTCCTGAATCGTAATCCCCAGATTGATGCCAGACTACTCTATTTCCATCAATTGCAGGCTCGATATCAGCGACGTTATTGTCTGTAAGCTGGATCACCTCCTTCCCGTCATATAAAAAAATTTCACTACTTGAGTAATATTCTTCTTCCGTATCACCAAATCCAGCAGCCCAAACTACATAATCACCTGATATTTCTGGGGAAAAGTGTAAATTATGATTGTCAATAAGTTTAATAATTTCTTTTCCATTGTTTAAAAATATTCCACCGTCACGCTCAGAATTAACAACTTCCCAAACTATATTATTTCCTGATGCTCTCAAATGAATGTTGGATGTGGAATTATAAGCGTCAGCTAACCGAATAGTTTCGCTATTTTTACCATTGTAAAAAAAGATGTTTTTCTCTTTATCGTTGTATATCCCATGTTGCCAGATTACATTTTCGCCAAATATCTGAGGATATAGATCTTCTTTTTTACTATTGGTTAATCGAGCTGTTTTTACTCCATCATACAGAAATATTTCAGCACCATTATCAGTATGCTTATTCCAAACTACATTGCTTCCTGAGATTTGGGGAAACATATCATATACATCATCTTTCGTTAGCTGAATAGTTTTTTGTCCGTTATAAAAAAATATTTCAGCACTATCTTCTGTCTGCACGCTCCAAACTATGTTATTTCCCGATATTTGAGGAAAGAAATCTGATATATCATTGTGATTTGTTAGCTGAGTAGTTTGTTGTCCGTTATGAAGAAATATTTGTGTGTAATTATTAGCGTCTCTTGCAGACCAGACTACATGATCGCCCGAAATTAGGGGGGTAGAGTTAGTGGTGACGTTAGAACTATTAATTTCAGATACTTTATCACCATCGTAGAGAAGTATTCTGTATTTATTCCCGTCTTTACTGTTCCAAACCACCTTTTTTCCAGATACTTGAGGTTTAGCATTATTTCCGCCTCCCTCGCCTATTTTTATAATTTTAAATTTAGTCATAGTTTGTAGTTCAAAGGTATATATTTCACTGGTATAACATTAAACTCTCAAACTCATTGATAGTGTTGGCGATCGCTCTTCTACAGACGCTTATGACATCCTGAATCACATTGTCAAGATCAAAAATAATAATTGCCTGGAATTACTATTTATTCAGGTTCACTTTCTTGTATAATTATCATTGGTTAACTATGTAAAATATTTCTTTAAATAATTATTGGAGGCTTAATTGGAGTCAGAAGCAAGGTTTAAATTAAAAGTATTGTGGTTAGATAAAAATGTTGCGATCGCAGTGGATCAAGTAGTGGGAAAAGGAACAAGTCCCCTAACAGCTTATTACTTTTGGCCTCGCAACGATGCTTGGCAACAGCTTAAAGATGAATTAGAATCCAAACATTGGATTGAAGAAGCTGAGAGTATTGATATTCTCAATCAGGCTACAGAAGTGATTAATTTCTGGACAGAGAGAGGCAAAACCACTCCCATGACCCAAGCTCAAACCAAGTTCCCCAACATTGTGTTTACTGGAACCAACTAATCGTTAATCACAGGTAGATAAGGTGTTTGATATTTGAGCTTCAAAACAAAACAAGAGGGCACCTGGTTAATTCCTTGAGACTTAGCTAGAAAAGGCAGAAAATCAGTTGATTCTGCCTTTTTTGATGTTTAGCAAATGATAAAACTCATAATGTAGACAAAAACTAGTCAACTAGCTTCTGAATAATGATTGCTCAGTATTAATTATTGATTTTGATACTAAACCACCACTCCTGAAGCTTGAAGGCGAGCCCTTGCTTTTTTCATCGAGTTTTCCGCTTGAATTTTTTCTTGGCGATCGTCGCTATTTTCAACCTTCTCGAATCTAGCTTGTGCCTGCTCATACTCGGTGCGAGCAGCATCTTGATTGATATTATCGCCCAATTCTGCACCGTTCACCAGAATTTTAATTTCATCGTCTTCTACTTCGGCGAAACCGCCCATGAGAGCAATTGTTTTCCATTCTTTACTAGGACGGACGCGCAGTACACCAACTTCTAAAGCAGTCAAAAGCGGAGCATGACCAGTAAGGATTCCCAGTTGTCCAGTGGTGCTGGGTAGAATAATCTCTTCTACTTGATCGTCCCAGACTGTTTGGTCTGGCGTTATTACTTTTACACTTAATGCCATTTCTTAAATATCCTACTTCGACAAAGGGCTAGCACCCATTCGGGCATAAACCCATATATAGGCGAGCGATTATTAATTATCAATTAATCAGTGCAGACGATAATAGCGAGCAGCAACCAGTACAAGTTAACTTCTCATTACTGGTCACTAGTCACTAATAACTGATTATGCAGCAGCTTTTAGTTTTTCAGCTTTAGCTTTAGCTTCTTCGATGTCTCCTACTAAATAGAATGCTTGTTCGGGCAAGTCATCTAATTCACCGTTAAGAATAGCTTTGAACCCCTTAATTGTATTTTCCAGAGAGACATATTTACCAGGCGCACCTGTAAATACTTCCGCAACAAAGAAAGGTTGTGATAAGAAACGTTCAATTTTGCGGGCACGGTCGACAACGATTCTGTCATCTTCAGAAAGTTCGTCTAGACCCAGAATCGCAATAATATCCTGTAGTTCTTTGTAGCGCTGTAATGTTGACTGAACTGCGCGAGCAGTGCTGTAGTGCTCTTCGCCAACAATACTGGGCTGGAGCATAGTGCTTGTAGAGTCTAGAGGATCTACCGCAGGATAAATACCTTTTGAAGCTAAGCCACGAGATAGTACTGTTGTACCGTCTAGGTGAGCGAAAGTAGTTGCAGGAGCAGGATCTGTTAAATCATCTGCGGGTACATAGACTGCTTGAATAGAAGTAATGGAACCTTCTTTGGTGGAAGTAATCCGCTCTTGTAAATCTCCAACATCAGTACCAAGAGTAGGCTGATATCCTACAGCTGAAGGCATACGACCTAAAAGTGCTGATACTTCAGAACCAGCTTGGACAAAGCGGAAGATATTATCAATAAATAGCAGTACGTCTTGTTTGTTAACGTCACGAAAATATTCAGCCATAGTTAGTGCTGAGAGACCAACGCGCATTCTTGCTCCAGGTGGCTCATTCATTTGACCATAAACCAAAGCAATTTTAGATTCTTCAGGGTTGTCGGCATTGATTACGTTGGACTCAATCATCTCGTTGTAGAGGTCATTCCCTTCACGAGTACGCTCGCCCACACCACCAAATACGGATACTCCACCGTGTTGGATCGCAATATTGTTGATCAATTCCATCATAATGACGGTCTTACCAACACCAGCACCGCCGAACAGACCAATTTTTCCGCCTTGACGATAGGGAGTTAAAAGATCTACAACCTTAATTCCAGTTTCAAATACTTTGGGTGCTGTTTCGAGATCGGTTAGCTTAGGTGCAGGTCTATGAATGGGGAAAGTTTCATCAGTGCTTACAGGACCCTTCTCATCTACGGGTTCACCTAAAACGTTAAAGATTCTACCCAAGGTTCCTTTCCCAACGGGTACATTGATAGGTGCGCCAGAATCGACAATATCCATGCCTCTAACCAATCCGTCAGTACCACTCATGGCAACAGCACGAACCTGGTTATCACCAAGTAGTTGTTGCACTTCACAAGTTACGGAAACGTCTTGTCCAGCAGGATTTTTGCCTTGAACTTTTAAAGCGTTATAAATACGGGGCATTTTGCCGCTAGGAAACTCGGCATCTAATACGGGACCGATAATCTGTGTAATTTTACCAGTGTTTGTTTTATCTGTGGTGGCTACCATTTTTTAATATCTACTTGGTGGTCAGCTGTTTTATATGGCAGGTAAAATCTTAATTAAGTGTAAAATTTTGCCACCTTTAAGACTATCATTTAACGATTCATCTGAAAACTCTCTTCTTACAGGTGTTTTGCTCGACTCTGTTTGTCGCTATTTATTCTGGTTAGTAATTTCAGTTGCTTTTAACTAAGCAATTGAGCCTCAAATTCTGCAATCACTCCTAAAAACGAGCTTTATTTTCTAACTTTTAGATCAATGGTGTTAGAGCAATATCTGGTAAGCGAGCGCCAAGCGTCCAATTCAAGTGCTGGTTAAGACGCCAAATTCCTGAAGTGCGGGGATAAAATTTTTGTTTTCATGGCTAGGGCGACTCAGTTTAATTAAGGCAAACCTCTGTGCGGGAGTCAAACCAGACCATTGGGCAAGGGATAAATTAACTTGAGATTCTTGGGCTTTTATAAGAACGCTGTGGGGGATTTGGTCTTCATCTAACCAAGGAGGATGAGGATCTACCTCAAGTTCTTTGGCAGGTTGACCAGTGTGAGTCACAACTAAGTTTTGCAATAATTCTCGATAAATTTGACGTTCAGCTTGGGTATTTCCAGGTAGATCAACTAAGGTTTGGCGTTCTTGCGGACTGAACTGATTCCAGTGAACCAGCTTAAGTTTGACACCGCAGTTATCCAATTTCATTCTTACCTGCATCGGAATGCATTGTAGAGAACCAGCAAAATCGGCTTCAAATTGAAAATAGTTAGAATCTGAGTTGGATGATTGAGATTGTAAATTGGTCATCGACTTCAATCTGCTCAAAAGATAATTATTGTAATTTTAAACTCTTAGTCTAGATTCAAATAGTCATTCGAGAGCAATCATCTCTCAATATCGAAAAACTAGCTTGACGACCCAAATTAACTTGCCAAAAACAAAATAAGCAGTAGGATCGACAGTGATATGTGCCGTAGCAATAACCACCACAGCTATCAACTATGATTACAGCTCCTGCGATCACTATGCTTAACAATTTCCTAGTTTCTCAACTCTACTGTTGATCATCAAGTGATTAAAACTCGTCCTCCATCCAGCAAATCAAAAAATGCCAAATTCAGGCTGACATATTTAGGGCAACAAGCACTATTTACTATCTATTCATGGCGCCATTTAGACTGGATATTACTCTTAGGGATTATCAGTTTAACTACTTTTGGCGGTTTGACTATTTATAGTACTGAACTGCCAGGAAAACACAGCTACAGTTACCAACACTGGCTAGTTGGTATTCTGGGCTTAATCATTGTTTTAACTTTTTCTCGTTGGCGTTATCAATTTCTCTTGCGCTGGCATTGGCTAATTTATGGGTTGACTAATATATCTTTAATAGCGGTGATGCTTACAGGAGTTACTGCTAAAGGCGCACAACGCTGGATTAACATTGCAGGCTTTAACGTTCAGCCTTCAGAGTTTGCCAAAATTGCTATGGTTATTACCCTAGCAGCTCTGTTGCACAAGCGGGACGGAGCTAATTTTAATACCGTGGTGAGAATCTTAATTATCACAGCTATTCCTTGGGGATTAGTTTTTCTACAGCCCGATCTCGGAACGTCCTTGGTTTTTGGTGCCATGGTAATAACTATGCTTTATTGGGCAAATGTTCAGACGGGTTGGCTCGTCTTGATGATTTCTCCGCTGTTTTCGGCGATTTTATATCATTTGTATTTGCCTGGCTGGGTAATCTGGGTGTTAGCTGTTGCGGGAATTGCTTGGCTAACTTTACCAGCAAAAGTAGTGGCAACTCTTAGTGCAGTAGTAATTAACTTAGGGGCGGTGGAGCTAGGTAATTTTTTTTGGAGCCTACTTAAGGATTATCAAAAAGCAAGATTAATTATGTTTCTCGACCCCGAACAAGACCCTCTCGGAGGTGGCTATCACTTGATTCAATCGCGGATTGCGATCGGTGCTGGCAAATTATGGGGACAGGGTTGGTCTCAAGGTACCCAGACTCAGCTTGATTTTATTCCTGAACAACACACAGATTTTATTTTTTCAGCAGTAGGAGAACAATTTGGATTTATTGGCTGTGTTATTTTGCTGTCAGTATTTTGGCTGATTTGTCTCCGCTTAATTTGGATTGCTTTGACAGCTAAGGATAACTTTGGCTCTTTGTTAGCGATCGGAATTTTAACCATCATTGCCTTTCAGACAGTGGTTAATATCAGCATGACAATAGGTTTGGCTCCTATTACAGGGATTCCTCTCCCTTGGATGAGCTATGGTCGCTCTTCTTTACTATCAAGTTTTATTAGCATTGGCTTGGTTGAATCTGTCGCCAACTATCGAGAATCAAAGAAAAAAACTAGCTACTAATTGCAGTCACTTATTCTCAAAAATCAGCATTTGTAACCAATAATTACTCAATAATTACTCTTGATGTGATTTAGTTCAATTTCAAAAAGTTTCAGCAAAGTTTAATTGATATTTATATATCTATATGATTAAAAATCAAGAGATCGACAGTTATGTTGAACTCTTGATACATTGTGAATTGTTTATTATCAAAAAGCTAAAAACTGATACTTCCTTACTAAAGTATTAACCTTACACAAACAACCTAATTATTAACATTTTGCCTGATTTATTTGGGGTGGTTAAATTTAAAAAGGCAGAACAGAATAAAAGATTTATCAAGTTTCATATTCCACCCTCTAAAGTTATTAACTATATTGGGGTATACAGCCTAGTAACCTACAACCAATTAATTCTAGCTGCTGTCTTATGCTGGTTTAGCCATAAGATTCAACCTTCTCTTGTCCATCAGGCATGGTAGGCACAAATTTTTGCAGCCCAAGATATTGCTGCAAAATGTTCCAGATGTACAAAGGGTTTAAAATTACATAGCGTTGCCATAATCTTTTCGGCTCTTGAATTAGGCGGAATAACCATTCCAGACCAACATCTTGCATCCATTTGGGAGCTTGAGGCAAAGTTCCAGCATGAAAATCAAAAGCAGCCCCGACAGCTAAAATTGGAATATTGAGAAGATTTCGATATTCATATGCCCAGGTTTCTTGTCGAGGACAACCCAATCCGAGAAAAACTGCATTAGCTCCAGATTTTTTAATCCTCTGTACTAACTCTAGCCGTTCTAATTCAGAAAGCCGTCTAAATTTAGATTCTTCCATACCTGCAATTTTAAATTCAGGATAAAGCCGTCTCAAATTGAGAGCAAATTTTTCCAAGGTTTTTTTCTGACTACCATACAAATAAATGCTAAGTCCCTCTTTAGTGAGTGATTCAGCTACTTTAAGCGTCAGATTGGGTCCGTAAACACGGTCAGGTAACTTCTGATTGTAAAGTGAAGACAATGCCCATCTTACTGGTTGACCATCTGGTACAACCAAGTCTAAACCATTTAAACGTCGAGCATGAGTGCTATCTAAAAAACCAGTCATTACACCATGTACTGCTAATGCGCTGACAGAGCAAGGCTGTTTGTTTTTGGCTGCATTAGTTATGGTTGAAACTGCGAAGTCATAGTCAACAGCGTTAACATTAATTCCTAATATTGAATATTTTCCTAAATTAATCATTTGTCATTCCATCTTTCTACACCACTCTCGTAAATTTCAGACAAGATTTGGTTTATGTTGTATTTGAGCGTCCAGTCAGGATAATGAGATTTAAATTTAGATAAGTCACTGATATACCAAATATGGTCTCCACTACGATTATCTTCGGTATATGAGTAATCTAGCTGTTTCCCTGAAAGGTTTTGAGCAACCTCAATTGCTTCCAGCATTGAACAGTTGCTTTCCCGTCCCCCGCCAATGTTGTAAACTTCCGCTATCCTAGGATTTTTATAAAATTCGTAGAAAGCAGCTATTAAATCTGAGGAGTGAATGTTGTCACGTACTTGCTTCCCTTTATATCCATAGATCGTATAAGGCTTACCGATCGCAGTACACTTAACCAGGTAGGCTAAAAAACCATGCAATTCAGTTCCAGAGTGATTTGGTCCTGTTAGACACCCTCCTCTGAAAGAAGCAGTCTGGATACCAAAATAGCGCCCATACTCCTGTACCAGTACATCGGCAGCAACTTTAGAAGCCCCAAATAAAGAATGTTTGCACTGATCGATACTCATACTTTCGGGAATACCTTGATAATAATTATGGGTATCATCAATTTCCCAACGTTTTTCTAACTCTTTAAGTGGTAAAGAGTTTGGTAAGTCACCATATACTTTATTCGTAGATGTGAAAATGAAAACCGCATCAGGACAGTATTCTCGGGTAGCCTGTAAAAGATTTAAAGTGCCGTTGGCATTGACAGTAAAGTCGGAAAAAGGATCGCTTGCTGCCCAGTCATGAGA
The DNA here is from genome assembly GCA_039179675.1 of Cyanobacteria bacterium P01_G01_bin.67. Taxonomy (GTDB): domain Bacteria; phylum Cyanobacteriota; class Cyanobacteriia; order Cyanobacteriales; family Xenococcaceae; genus Waterburya. The sequence continues at coordinate 26,389 of JBCDEP010000047.1, read as the reverse complement.
CGGTTGTGCTGCGGTGTGAATGATCAAAGAAATATCATTACCAAAATGTTGGAAAATCTCCTTGATTTTGTCATAGTCTCGAATGTCTACCTCGCGATGCTGATAGTTATCAATCTCTTTTTCTAATCTTTGTCGATTCCACTTGGTGGAAGCTTCTTCTCCAAAGAAAAACTTTCGCATATCGTTATCGATACCGATAACATCCATCCCTAAACTACTAAAAAATCTAACTGCTTCCGACCCGATTAATCCGGCAGACCCAGTAATAATTGCTACACCCATATTCGACTATAATTTTAATTACTTTGTTACTTTCAATTACTCACGATTAATCCTAAATTTAAGGCACGTAAGAACCAGCTCACGAAATCATAGGTGATTACCATTCAGTATATTCACTAATAAACATTTGATATAATACATTGAAATTATTAATATGTCGATAAACGATCAGTGAATTTGCGGATTAAAACTGAAGGATTAAATTGTGGGAATCTATCGCATTAAATTTGTAATTACAAATAAAGACCTCAAGTTTAATTTACCCTAATTACTTAATCATAAAATAACTAATCTAGAGAGTATATAGATATAGGCATAGAACAAACTAGAAAATGTTTTTAGCTACTACATACATGTATCATTACTAGCTTATTGTTAGTCATTTTCTCTTCTGTTGTGAAAAGGAAAATTATAATTTACTTATCAAGATAAAGTTCCAAGTTGGGTGAAAACTGCTATACGATAGATGTTGGTCTTATTTAATTAATTTGTGATTTAAAAAGTTACAAGTTTAAATCATCCAGAACTAAAGTTATGGTAAGAATATAGCTCCTTGAAACAGTGAGCAAATAAGAAACTAAGCTCGATATTTTCAACTAATTACTTAACTAATCAGCTGTAGAATGTGCAGCTAAGAATTGAGCTAACTCAACCTGCTTATACTCGATGAATTCTCTCATATTCTTGATATTCGCTACCAAAACTACCAGTAATCATGCCTGCTCCTAAAAAAGCGGTTTGAATTCCTCGAACAAAGGTCGCTTTTCGTCCTAGGGAGATAAGTGCTGTCAAAATACCTTGGATAAAGCGAAAAATTCCTTTCGCCAATCGTTGCAGTCTAGTCCCTAGTGTCCGATTCTGAACTAATTCGCAAAAGGCAAACCCATTGCCTCGACGATAAGCTCTTTGCCACAGCCACTTCGGATTTGTACGACTTGGAGGAAGCCATTCAGTTACTAGTGCATTATCAGCCCAAACAGCTTTGAAACCTTTCTGGTAAACTTGCATGAAAAGATGAGTATCATCGGCACCGTTAGAACGAAATTGCTCGTCAAAACGAATATGTTGAAATAGTTCAGCTTTTGCGAAGAGATTACTAGTATAGGCATACCCGTAATTGTGGAACAGATCTTCCCCGTTAGGTAAATTGCCACTACCAAAGAAGCTGTGAAGCCAGTCGGCAGGTGGGTTAACGAAATGGGGTGCAACTGGTCCTGTTAGAATATCGGCTTCAAATTCCTGCTGAGCAGCCATCAATTCATCTAACCAGTTTTCCGCAGGTACCTCATCGTCATCCATAATAGCGATGAAGTCAACCTCATTTTTGACCATATCTACAGAATGGTTGCGCGCAAAAGGAATACCCCGTTGTTTCTCAATGTCATACTCAAGCTTGACATTATGCTGGGAAACAAACTGATCACAAACACTTTTAGCTGAACCTTCGGCGTCATTATCTACAACTACTAGTCGAACATCTGGTCGCACGCTTTTGGTAAACTTTTGGGCAGCAACCCCTTTAAGCAATCTACTTAGACCTTCTGGACGAAAGCAGGTAATTATACACACAGCAATTTTGATCGACGTGGTATTGTTCGGTGTTTCGATTTGGTTTTCTACAGCTCTCATTTTCACTCTGCTAATGTTGACAACAACGCAGTAATACTTATTATCATGAATACTAAGTAAATCGATGGATTAGATAATCCGCAATTTATTTGTGATAAATAATATTATCATTTTCGATTAAAAACTAAAGTTTTACTTTCTCAGTCACCATCGTCTTGATGATCTTGACAAATATCTAAAGCTAAACTCCTCTAATCCTTGTTTTACATAGACTGTGTTTGCTATCTAAAAGGAATCATATCGGTACAGCAATCACTAAAAACAACTCAGCCTGTGCTTGATGCATTAACCTTTTACCGCAATATTTAAAATCAATATTGATGCTGTAAGTGATCGGCTAGATATAGGTCAAATATACTCTCTAGAATTCTCGCACATTTTCTGGATTGATAAAATTATATAATCTACTGAAAGCTATGTAAGCTAATATGCTGAAGTAATATAGGCGTAAATACCAAATATTCAGGAATTAAGTTAATTAGATTAATGGAATAGTTTTAGTTTTTATTTTGATATTTGCAATCAAAGAAAACTCACGCTTGTTAAATCGTGGCTCAAGGCAAGAGAAAGGAGCAAAGTCATGCTGGTAAAGCTATCAAGTATAAATGCAAGTTGAAATTAATCTCCAACTCGTTCTTGATCTTAAATTTATCATAATTAACTCTGTAATCAACTAATTTTAGTAAACTCGCTAATTATTACTAACCATTGCTAATAATTATGACTTTTGTCTAAATATTTAAATAATTTAGTGCCTACTGATCAATCTTGTCTGAACAAGATTGCCAATAATTTTCTTGATCTTACTCTAGTAATCTGTCAGACTAGTCGGTAACTATATAGAGTGAGTTTTTGAACTAGTGTCTGAACCGAGGTTTTAGAGTGCCATAGAGATACCTTTGAACTAGGTCATTCTTAGAGATCCGCCAAATTAACTTTCTTCTAATAGGCAATATAAACTAAGCTTTATTTTCAATAGATACTAATCTATCTCGAATCCGAATAATGTTAGAAACGGATTCAGTTGTTTTCTGTATCCAAACATCAAATAGTCAAGAAAGTATGGTCTCTTCAACTAAGCGTAAATAATTAATAGCGATCGCCTTCAACTTCGTCTATAGATTTGCAATTATGAAAATTTTACTATCTGCCTACGCTTGCCGACCCAATTCTGGTTCAGAAGAAGGTAACGGCTGGAATTGGTCAGTAAGTCTAGCTCAGATGAATCATCAAGTCTGGGTTTTAACCTGTTTTGAATCTCGTCCATTTATTGAAAAGGTGACTAATGTCCAGGAGATCCCCAATCTGCACTTTGTTTATGTCGATACTCCTAATAATCTGGTTCAAAGAATTATGAATCATACTCGACTTAGTTGGCAATACAGCTATTTTAATTGGCAGTATGAAGCTTTAAGAGTAGCCAAACAATTGGATCGAAAATTTGACTTTGATATTGTCCATCATGTGACTTGGGGCAGTATCACTGCGGGGTCACGTCTGTGGCTATTGCCAAAGCCTTTTGTATTTGGTCCTGTAGGAGGAGGTCAAACTGCTCCCCCTACATTGAAAAAGTATTTTCTTAACGATTGGAGAAACGAAGCCTTACGTTCTTTGCTATTTGCTAAATTATCAGGGTTGAACTGGTTTTTTCGTCAGACTGTCAGTCATGCTGATTTGGTGTTGGCTACTAACCAAGACACTTATGACTTAGCTATGGAATCGGGAGCGAATCGTACTAAGTTATTTTTCGACCCTGGTTTGCCAGAGGACTACTTTCCGACTCAGCTACCCGCCAGAAATGTAGCTCAAAACTTTAAATTGCTTTGGGTTGGCAGCCTAATTCCTCGTAAAGGCTTGCGTCTTACTTTAGAATCTTTGTCGAAGGTAAAATCTGCAATCCCATTTAAGCTGACTATTGTTGGCAGCGGTTCTCAAACTGAATACTTGTCTGAATGGATTCGAGAATTTGGCTTGGAGCAAAGGGTTGATTTATGCGGTAGATTACCGTGGTTAAAAGTCAAAGAACTGTATCTTAGCAGCGATGTTTTTTTCTTTACTACCCTAAGAGATTCTTGTCCCACTCAATTTTTAGAAGCAATGTCTCATGGGTTACCAATAATTACTTTGAATATACATGGCGCTATAAAATTTATACCCGATAGTGCTGGTATCAAAGTTCCTGTGACCAAAGCTAACCAGACTGTTGAGGCTTTAGCTAATGCAATTGAATATGTGTATAAAAATCCTCAAGAGCGTTTACGGATGGGTCAAGTTGGCTATGAGTTCGCCAAGACGCAAACTTGGTCTAGTAAAGCTTCTAAAATGACCAAGTATTATAATGAACTACTAAAGAAAGCAGAAAGAAAATCAATGATCAATCAATCTAGATGAATTTAGTGTATTAACCTCTATATTCTAATAGTTACTCTATATGTTCAAGTACAAGAAGTTTAGTCGCCGAGAGCTGTTCTTCTCACTTATGGGAACTTCAGCGATCGCCAGTATCTTCGCTGCTAATCACAAATTGCTCGGAGATATTAGTAATCAGCGTCGTCATCAGTTTCAGATCTTCGAGAGCAACGAGCGAAATTTTTCCAGGAAGAACGATCCCGGATTAAAATCTAAAGCAGCAGCACAAGGTTTGATTTACGGAGCATTCCCTGAGGCAAGTGCAGAAAAGACTGCTCAAGATTTGCAATTTCAATCGCACTTTATTCAAGAGTGTGCTTTGATTGCTGCGGGAGATGTTTGGGGTAGTATTTGCCCTGAACCTAATCAGTTTCAATTCACTAATATTGATTATTTTGCCCAATTTGCGGCGGACAATAATTTAGTCTTTAAGTTGGATGTAGCAGTTTGGCATGAATTTCTCCCGTCTTGGCTGATGGCTAAATTTCAAGATCGGCAAACTACTGCGGTTGAGATCGAAAATATTTTAAGTCAAATGGTGCAGACTGTGGGTCGAAGATATGCCAAACAAGCCTATGCTTGGAGCGTGGTGAACGAAGTAATTAATCCTAGTGACGGACGACGAGATAGTTTTCGTGATACTCAGATAAGTGATTCGATGCAAGGAGAAAAGTATCCCACTTGGCTTCACTTTTTAGATACTAATTTTGTTGATCTGGCTTTTCGTGCAGCGGCGGAAGTCGCACCTCAAACAACTCTGCTCTATAATGACTTCGCTCTAGAATACGATACTGCTCAAGACGAGAGTAAACGCCATGCAGTATTAAAATTGTTAGAGAAACTTAAGTCTCAGGGAACACCAATTCATGCTTTGGGAATTCAAGCTCATTTAAATGCCAGTATGAATCCACGTTTTAATCAGAATAAGTATCGTCAGTTTTTAAGCGATGTAGCTAGTTTGGGCTTAAAAATTCAAATTACAGAATTAGACGTTGCGGACAAATGGTTGCCCAATAATATGGAGCTAGCCACGCGAGATTTACTGGTAGCTGAAGCTTACTATGATTTTCTTGAGGTTGCTTTAGACGAACCCGCAGTTGATACTGTAGTCACCTGGGGATTGAGCGATCGCTATACCTGGTTATCCTGGTTTGCTCCCCGTGAAGATGATGTGACCGTGAGACCTTTACCCCTAGATGAGCAATTAAACCGCAAGCTAGCCTGGAATGCGATCGCTGAAGCTTTGGAAAATGCTCCCAAACGATAATTATGCATTTAAAACAATTAATTACAATTGAACTTTTCTTTGTCAGCAATTTAAAACAAAAAATAACGCTGTGCCATTGGTAAAACTGTAGCGGGTTCGCAGGTCAGCAATTCGCCATCAGCTCTTACTTCATAAGTTTCGGGATTGACTTCAATATTGGGTGTAGCAGTATTCAGCTTCATATCTGTCTTACTGAGGTTACGGGTGTTGCTTACAGCGATCGCTCGTTTCTGTAAACCAATTTGTTCAGGAATACTTGCTTCTATTGCTGCTTGGGAAATAAACGAGAAGGATGTAGCTGTCCTGGCACCGCCATAGTTGCCGAACATGGGACGCATGTATACAGGTTGCGGAGTCGGAATACTAGCATTGGGATCGCCCATTTGGGCATAGGCGATCGCGCCTCCTTTGATAACAATTTCTGGTTTGACCCCAAACATAGCTGGTTTCCACAGACAAATATCTGCCAGTTTCCCTACTTCAATTGAACCGACATGTTCAGCAATCCCGTGAGCGATCGCAGGATTAATTGTATATTTAGCAATATAGCGTTTGGCACGGAAGTTATCTGCTGCCTCCTGATGTGACTCTCCCTGAGAAGTCAGTACCCCCCGCTGTACTTTCATCTTGTGGGCAGTTTGCCAGGTACGAATGATGGTTTCTCCTACCCGCCCCATAGCTTGAGAATCAGAAGCAATCATGCTAAATGCCCCTAAATCGTGTAAAATATCTTCGGCAGCGATAGTTTCTTGACGAATGCGAGATTCGGCAAAAGCAACATCCTCAGGAATGTTTTTATCCAGATGATGGCAGACCATCAACATGTCGAGATGTTCTTCTAAAGTATTGACAGTAAAGGGACGAGTAGGATTAGTTGAAGAAGGTAAGACATTACTCTGGGCGCAGACTTTAATAATATCAGGAGCATGTCCACCCCCAGCCCCTTCTGTATGGTAGGTATGAATCACCCGATCTTTAAATGCAGCGATAGTGTTTTCCACAAACCCTGCCTCATTTAGAGTGTCAGTATGAATTGCCACCTGCACATCATAGCGATCCGCCACATTTAAACAAGTATCAATTGTCTTGGGCGTAGTTCCCCAGTCTTCATGAAGTTTCAGCCCCATTGCCCCCGCCTGCACCTGTTCTATTAGCCCTTCTGGTTGAGAACTGTTTCCCTTACCCAAAAAACCCAAATTCATCGGAAAAGCATCGGCAGCCTGTAGCATGCGCCAGATGTTCCAAGCCCCAGGGGTACAGGTAGTAGCATTAGTTCCCGTAGCGGGTCCCGTACCACCGCCAATCATAGTCGTAATTCCTGAAGCGATCGCCGTTTTAATCTGTTGCGGACAAATAAAGTGAATATGGCTATCAATACCCCCTGCCGTAACAATGTGTCCTTCTCCCGCCACAACTTCTGTTGCTGCACCGATAATAATATCAACGTTGTCCTGAATCTGGGGATTACCAGCCTTGCCAATCTGTTCAATCTTGCCGTCTTTGATGCCAATATCAGCCTTGACAATGCCCCACCAGTCCAAAATGAGCGCATTAGTAATCACCATGTCCACCGCCCCCTCTGCCCTAGAGAAAGGAGACTGCCCCATTCCATCGCGGATTACTTTACCACCACCAAACTTAACCTCATCACCATAGGTCGTATAGTCCCGTTCCACCTCGATAAATAATTCCGTATCCGCTAACCTAATGCGATCGCCTACTGTAGGTCCGAAAGTGTCTGCATACGTTCGACGATCCATTTGATAGCTCATATATCTAAACGCTGATTTCTGATGATTTTGACAGAGAATTAAACTTTCGTTTCTAGATTAAGGTGAGTAAAGCTAGTTTTAATCAGAACTCACAATATATTAATGATCTTCTTCTAATAGCTTAGTAGTTCAATAACTAATGCCAATATTGCTGGAAAACAAAATTTAATTGTGTAATTTAGTTATTACTATAATAGAGTTGCACAATGGGGAGGTCGCCTAATAGGCATGGCATCGGAAAAAAGTTAGATAACAGATTCTAACCATGACAATCAGGTTTTTTAAAGTAGGAGTAGAAGTTGCATGGCAATGTTTCCCGAAACAGAAAACGGGTAACGGGTTGCGGAGGCACCGAAAGGAATTAAAAGTCCAAAATAGGGGAAGTTCCTATTTACTAGAGAGTAGTAGGAAAGCACATTAGCCTAAAAGTTACCGTTGATTGATGCGGGTTCGAGTCCCGTCCTCTCCATAAGTTACGAACTACTTTTTGGTTTTACTTTCAAACTATCTTTAGTTGTAGGTGCGGACAGAAAATTAAAATGTAGGGTGGCATTGCAAAATATATAAAATGTGACGAAAATTATTTGATGCCCACCGTATTTATGTATAGTTATTGATCTATATTTATTGGAGAGATCGCTTGGATAATTTCCACCGCAATTGTATGTAGGTGTTGATGATGGATTTGCTTGGTGGGCAACCAGTCATTCGGTGAAACACTAATTGACTGGTATTTTTCTTGCACTAAAGTACTAGCTGCGCGTCGCCCACCCTACAGGCTAAAGGAGATCGCTTTTCATTGGCTCAAAGATCTATAATTGATTTTCCAAACTATCTTTAGTATTGCAGCGAGTATAGGCATTCCAGGTAGTTAAATCTGGTGCAGGAAACCCTAGAATCGCCGAACGAGCCTGTTCACTTAAGCCGATCGCCATACTAAAGTCTGCTCCCGCAATGTTTTGTAAATTCTCTAAAACTGCTCCCGTAAAATCTGCGGCGCGAAAGTCAACTCCTTTAAGTTCAGTGTTGCCAAAACGAGCATTACGCAAGCTTGCTCCTGTCATAATTGCTTTTTGTAAACTGGCTCCACTAAAAGAAACATCATCCAGAATTGCCCCAGTAAAATCGGCGCCGCTTAAATACGCTCCAATCATTCTCGCGCCAGTAAGATCTACTCCCCGCAAATTAGCCGTGTTAAGGTAAGCACCGTTCAGACTAGCCCCTGGTCCCACGGCACCAGAACTTTTATAGTTAAATCCTTCAGGAAAAGTCGTTTCATTGTCATAGATAGTGACCTGAAACTGAGTATCTTGCAGAATAGCGTTAGTTAGATTTGCGCCCCGCAAATCAGCGCGACTTAAAAATGCTCCTGTCAAATTAGCCCCTGTCAAATTAGCCCCTATCAAATTGGCTCCTCTTAGGTCAGCATTGCTCAAATTAGCCCCCGATAGATTTGCTTCTACCAGATCGGCATTGGTCAAAATACTCTTCTGAAAATTAACCTGTTCTAAGTTGGCTTGATTAAGAGCGATCGCATATAAATCCTGATTGCTATAGTCGGCATGAGCCAAACTTTCTCCTGATTTAAGTTTGGCGGTAATATTAGCAGCTAAAGGAGATTTATTACTAGAGGCTGTAGTGGGCATGGCTCAAATAAATATTAAAAAAAGCAATATTATGAACAATAAAAAAGGGTTAAGCTGACTCAACCCTGATAATTCTTCTTATTTATTTTCCAATATCTAGCTGACTTATTTTAGTTTGCTTCTAATTTCTTCAACTCGCTTACGATTGACTCCTAAATCAGACTTGCCAAGACGAGATGCAGAGCGCACCTGAACTGCATTAGCATCAGAGTCCTTGTAAAATTCGACATCGTCAACATAACCCATCAGCTTACTCTTAAATTCAGCGTAGAGATAATCGTCTTTTTCTTCAATAATGGTTGTTCCCTCCATTGCTTCGACTACCCCTTTTATTTCAGCAATAGGGACAGCAGGTAAGGCTTCAATCTTTGATTGAGCATCATCACTTTGACTATTTACGCAGTTAGGAGTGCCTGGACATGCAGCTAGCTTGCCATCTTTTACACCTAAATTATTGGGTCTTTCACCCGAAAAATTAAACATCTTGATTTATATCTCTATTAAAAGAACTCGGTTTTATCTAATGTCTGGATTATCCCATATTCGCTATTACGGTGGAAATATCTCAGCAAGTTAGATTAATCATAGAAATATATTGATCTAACTGCCAAAAATCTTATGGACTGGTTTGAAAAACTTACTGGTTTTCCCGAAGAGTCACCACAACAAGTACGTAACAATCTTGTTCTTGAAGAGCAAAAAGTGCGAGACAGTCCGCATGTACTGTCGAGGTTGCGATCGCTAGTCAACGACAAAACCTGGATTGCTGGTCGATTAGAAACACCGTCGTTAGGAGAATTGAGGCAACGAGTTCGAGGTAATGGAGCCAAAGCTGGCAAACTGTCTCTACGGGAAGTAGTGGCGAACGTACAAGACTTGCATATAGACCCAGCTAATGCAGGAGCATTATTTCAGGTTGCTTCTCAGTTCAATTTATTAGAAATGGTTTCTCCTAATCGAACCCCCGAGAAGGGTGTAGGAATTTACGATCGCGATCGTACTCAAGGACCTGCCTGTGCAGTTGCTGCTGGGGCGGGAACAATTTATCGTAACTACTTTGTACCAGTTAACGGACAAATTGGACAATCTATAGCTAACCAGCTTGACTGTTTGGCAGATCTCGGGGAAGCATGGGGAAATTCTCAAAATCGTCTATGGCAAATGAAAAATGGTTATGCTTTGGCATCTGACAGAGGATTGACGGCAATTTCCCAAAAAATTCAAGCAGCAAGTGAGCCAGAACGAGATGAATTTCGTAAACTATTGAGAATCGGAATCCAGTGGCAAACTCAAGTAACACTAAAAGATTGTCAACATCAGGTATCTCAGACTTATTGCTCTGCTTTGCCCGTGGCATACTCTCCCCTCTCAGCAAATCTTTGGTCGGAATTTGCCAGATTGATTTTAGAAGCAGCTTATGAGGCAACTATTTGTACCGCGATTTTAAATGCTCAAATCAATGGTAATAATCAATTATTTCTGACTCTTCTTGGAGGAGGAGCATTTGGTAATGACACTAGCTGGATCATCGACAGCATTACCAGAGCTTTAAATCTGTATCAAGACATTGACCTAGACGTAGCTATTGTTAGCTATGGTTCATCAAAACCATCGGTTCAAAAGCTAGTTGAAAATTTCTTATAAATATCTCACAGAGGCAATTCTAAAGGTTATTTAATTATTGCGGTACTTAAAATTCTAAAATCTATATTCAGTAATTGAGTTAAGAACTATAAAAGCTAATAGCTAATAGCTAATAGCTACGAACTAATAACCTTCCAGCGAAGCGTCTTGGTGAGCATTACATGCGGCGATGCGGGGAGTACCCCTTACATGTGAGTAAGAACTTGTCCGCAACTATTACCCCTTTGTCACCGCTAATTCAAATCAAGCGTAATTAATTACCCAGCTTGTGCCAAAATATCTCCCTCGGAAGTGAGTAACTTCAAGGCTTCTTGATACTGTAAATCTTCATCAGTAGCGATTTGGGCGTAGGTAATCGGCTTTTGTGAAATTACATCATCGGGTATAATTCCCAACTTATTGATATCGGTATGATTGGGAGTTTCATATTTAGCCACCGTAACCGCTAAACCAGCCCCATCAGGTAATTCAAATAAAGATTGAATTAATCCTTTGCCAAAAGTTTTTTCTCCTACCAATAAAGCCCTCTGATTATCATGTAATGCCCCCGCTAAAATTTCACTAGCACTAGCTGTCCCTTGATTCACCAGCACTACTAATGGATCATCCGTCAATATTTCACTTGTAGAATCAAAGCTACCCAAACCTCCCTGACGATTGACTGTATACACAATCGTGCCTTCATCTAACCACATCCGAGCAATTTCAACTCCAGCCTGCAACAAACCCCCAGGATTATTGCGTAGATCGAGGATGTAGGCTTCAGCTCCTTGCTGTTCGAGAGCGCTTACTCCATGAGCAATTTCTTTAGCAGCGTTGGCACTAAACTGATTGAGTCGGACATAACCAATTTTCTGATCCGTATTGGTATCTAAAGCTGTGTAGACAGGATTGAGAGAAATGCGATCGCGTACAATTTCTATATTACGCGGTTCTGCTCCTTGATCCTGACCAGACTTGATTCTCAAAGATACCGTTGTCCCAACTTTTCCTCGCATCTTGGCGGCGGCTTCGTCTAACGAAATTGCCTTAGTATCAATTCCATCAATCTCTAGAATACTATCTCTTGGCTCAATTCCTGCTGCTTCAGCAGGAGAACCCGCTAGGGGAGAAATTACCTCGATTAACTTAGTTTCGGGGTTGACATTAATCTGCAATCCTACCCCCGAAAGTTCTCCCGAAGTGTTGACTTGTAAACTATGATACTGCTCTGGTCTCAGTAGTCTAGTGAAGGGATCGTCTAAAGTTGCCAACATGCCTTCAATGGCAGTGTAAGTCTCCTCGCGATCTCGTAGTGGTTTTTTGACATATTTCTCCCTCATCTTCCACCAATTTTGATGATTAAAGGTTTCATCCAGATATGATTGGTTGACAATCCGCCAAGATTGCAGGAGCAACTTCTGTTCTTCAGTGAAGGCAAGGGCGTCAGGGGAATACCAGCCAAAAGACGTTAACCAAAACATTATCAGTAAGGCGATCGAAAAAACTTTTTTGACCATGAGAAAAATAGTAGGGCGATATCTTGACAATTATTCTAATTTAGCGGTTCTTAATTAATTGTTACGCGTAAACAGTAGATTTTTTTGATACACCAAAGCTAAAGATAATGGTTAAGCTGATTAGATTTCAGGTTTCCTCGTCTAAACATGGCGTATAATACGGTATTAAGTAAAGACATCATAGCTTAAAGCTATGTTACATTTTTTAGGTGGAGTAAAGCCATAGTCTGTTATGGCCTCATCCCTATGGACTTAATCAACAAATATACACAAGCGTGCTGTCTGCTACTAACCAAGTAGATCAGCTTTAATAAAGGTACGCAGTAACTACCCTAAGCATTTTTAGTAACTCTATTGTGTAACGTCATGTTTAGCAGATGTAGAAATCTAGGAACGAGGCATAAATAATAGAATTCTGGAAATTTTAGACGGTAGAGTCATCCATAATTATTTTTTGTTAGCTAATTTACAGGCTTCATGTTTTCTAAACAAGTAACAGATTCAAAAACATTTCAATGGTTCGATGAGCGTCTTGAAGTTCAAGCAATTTCTGACGACATCACCAGTAAGTACGTACCTCCCCATGTAAATATTTTCTATTGCTTGGGTGGTATTACCTTAGTCTGCTTTCTGATTCAGTTTGCTACTGGATTCTGCATGACTTTCTACTACAAGCCCAACGTAGCTGAGGCTTTTACCTCAGTTGAATACATCATGAATGAAGTTAGCTTTGGCTGGCTAATTCGTTCCATTCACCGCTGGTCAGCGAGCATGATGGTCTTGATGATGATTCTGCATGTTTTCCGTGTCTATTTAACTGGCGGCTTCAAGAAGCCTCGCGAGCTAACTTGGATTACGGGGGTAGTAATGGCAGTAATTACCGTTAGTTTTGGAGTTACTGGATATTCTCTGCCTTGGGATCAAGTTGGTTATTGGGCGGTCAAGATTGTATCTGGTGTTCCAGCTGCAATTCCCGTTGTTGGGGATCAAATGGTAGAGCTTTTGAGAGGCGGTGCTAGTGTCGGTCAAGCTACTCTAACTCGTTTTTATAGCCTACATACCTTTGTTTTACCTTGGTTGATTGCGGTATTTATGCTGTTACACTTCCTGATGATTCGTAAACAGGGTATCTCTGGTCCCTTGTAAGTAAAGCGAAAGTGAGATTTTCTGGGCGTAATATTTCTAGAAAATCTTTTCGAGATAGTAGGTAGCTTATGAACATGAATGTGCACAACTACTTACTATGAAATTAACTTCATACTGTAGCTTTAAGATTTCTTAACCTGAGTAGTGAAGCCAATAATTTAAATAACTTACACAGCACGAATGTTATTCAGTATTCTGGCTGCTCTAGTAAACTGTAAGAGAGAAAACACATGTCTACATTAAAAAAACCCGATCTAAGCGATCCAGCTTTGCGCGCTAAGTTAGCTCAAGGAATGGGTCACAATTACTATGGTGAACCTGCTTGGCCTAATGATTTGCTATATATTTTCCCTGTAGTGATCCTTGGTACTATTGGTTTAGTTGTCAGCTTAGCTGTTCTCGATCCTGCTATTGTTGGTGAGCCAGCTAATCCATTTGCAACTCCCTTAGAAATCTTACCTGAATGGTATTTATACCCCGTGTTCCAAATTTTACGGGTTGTCCCCAGTAAACTATTGGGAATTGCTGCTCAGACAGCTGTCCCCTTAGGTCTAATGCTGATACCATTTATCGAGAACGTTAATAAATTCCAGAACCCCTTCCGTCGTCCTGTGGCTACTACAATGTTCCTCTTTGGCACTTTAGTAACTATCTGGTTGGGAATTGGTGCAACTTTCCCTATTGATGAATCCTTAACTTTAGGTTTGTTCTAAACTTGGGCATTCATGCAGTTTGTTAACTGCTTTGAGAGGCGTAGTGCTTCATTTATCTGAATTGACCAATTTAAACTCAGATAAATTGTTGTCTAACTACGTCTTATGATTTTGTTAATTACTGTATCAGATTATAATTAATGTAATCATCAGTTTGTTAACATGTTAATTCATTAGTAAAGTCTGAATCGATAAGCCAACAGCTTTCTATTTAAAATGATATTCAGGAGTTTATAAGTGGGAATCACCCACTTTTTTTGTTGTTTGAATTCTATTTTAGAAATATTAAGTTAGCACTTAGCAGAAGTTTAGTTGGCTTTCCCTACTCTTTGACGCAACATGACTCATCCAGTAATTCCTCAAATTATTGAATTAGCTTCTCCATTGGCACAAGATCTTAACCTAGAGTTAATTGATGCCGTATTTCAAACTAATAGAACTCCTCCAATTCTAAGAATAGACATCAAGAACCCAAAAGGTGACACTAGCCTAGAAAATTGTGAGCAAATGAGCCGCATCCTAGAAGAGAAGCTAGATTTGACAGAAGTAATCCCCGGGGCTTACGTTTTAGAAATTTCAAGTCCTGGTATTTCCCGTACTCTAACTACAGAGCGAGAATTTATCGCCTTTAAAGGATTTTCTGTTACTATTAACACCTTTGCCCCTTATCGGAATCACAAGCAATGGCAGGGACGGCTACAACATCGCGATGAAGAGGCGATTCACATCAATCAAAAGGGTAAAGCGATCGCTATTCCCCGAGAATTAGTGGCAAAAGTGCAACTAGACGATGGATAACATCAGCTGAAAACTTGATACTGGGCAATCAGCACTAATCAATATCGGTAATTTAGAAATTTGTTTCATTAATATTTAGGAGTAGAATATGACCATAGTCAGTTTGCCTGGTCTGAGGATAACCATCGACGAAATCAGCCAGAGATATAATTTGCCAGGAAGTTCTGTTGAGGAGGCATTAAGAGAAGCCTTGATCAAAGGATATGAAAAATTCCGTCGCTCGAAAGATCGTAATGAAGAATTTAGTGAAGAATACTTCGAAAACTTTAATGTTCAGTTAGATATAGAGGAAGAAGGATTTCAGATCCTTACCACCAAGGTCATTGTTGATGTTAACAAAGACCAGATTGAAGATCGAGATCATCAGATAGCTCTAAGCGAAGTGCAAGAACAGGTTGACGACTTGGAAATACAGGTAGGAGACTCGGTATTAGTCGATGTAACTCCTGAACAAAAGGACTTTGGGCGGATGGCAGCGATTCAAACAAAGCAGGTGTTGCTGCAAAAGCTACGAGATCAGCAGCGTAAACTGATTCAAGAGGAGTTTCAGGATTTAGAGGGAACGGTTCTCCAGGCTAGGGTAGTACGTTTTGAAAGACAATCGGCAATTGTTGCTGTTACCAGCGGTTTAGGGCAGCCAGAGGTTGAAGCAGAATTGCCCAAGCGAGAACAGCTAGCGAATGACACCTATCGCTCGAATACAACTTTTAAAGTTTATTTAAAAAAAGTCAGAGATACGCCACATCGTGGTCCTCAACTGATGGTTTCTCGGGCAACAGCAGGATTGGTCGTAGAGCTGTTCAGTAATGAAGTTCCCGAAATTGAAGAAGAAATTGTCCGCATTGTCGCCGTAGCTAGAGAAGCCCATCCTCCTTCTCGTCATGTTGGGGTACGCACAAAAATCGCGGTAGATACTCTTGAAAGAGATGTCGATCCCGTCGGTGCTTGTATTGGTGCTAGAGGTTCTAGAATTCAAGCAGTGGTCAATGAATTACGCGGTGAAAAAATCGATGTAATTCGCTGGTCACCAGATCCCGCTACCTATATTTCTAATTCACTTAGCCCTGCACGGGTGGATCAGGTTGTTTTAGCCAACACGGAAGAAAAACAGTCATTAGTCTTAGTTGCCGAAGATCAGCTAAGCCTGGCAATTGGGAAAGAAGGACAAAATGTACGCCTAGCGGCTCGTCTTACGGGCTGGAAGATTGATATCAAAGATATCAACAAATATGATGAAGAAGCTGAAATGGCAAAATGGGCTGCTCAGGCTGAAGCAGCCAAAGCCAAAGCCCTAGAACAGTCTGAGGAGGAAGAATATGAAATGGATGAGGAAGTTTCTGAAGCTGAAAATTCAGAAGTTTTTACAGCTGAAATAGAAGCTACAGCTCAAGAAGCACTGACTGAGACAACCACTGGTAAGGCGGAATCAGAAACGGAATCAGCAATAGAAGATGACTAGCATCTAAATCTAGCTTAGCCTTCTACGATAGCGACGCTAGATATTTTTAATTCATTTTGAAGAATGAAAGTAATGTTCAATCTCTTGCATTTGAAGTTTTGAGCTTGAGCAAATTCTTAAAAAGAGCTAAAAGTTTGAATCAGATAAATTATCGGCAATGCGTAAGTTGTAAAAAAATCGCTCTCAAAGAATCTTTCTGGCGAATAGTAAGAATATCATCAAGCTACGAAATCAAGCTAGATCGGGGAATAGGACGTTCTGCTTATCTTTGCCCCAATGTTGAGTGTTTAACACATGCCAAAAATAAAAATCGTCTTAATAGTGCTTTAAGAACTAAAGTTCCTGATGATATTTATCAAAATTTACAAGAACGTTTAAGCTGATAATGTTAAAGTTTGGTAATTATTGAATTTAGAGTTCGATATTTGATCAATAATCTATTATTTTTCCTTAAAATGAAGCTAGGGATAGATCGCTATCGAGAACAATCGAAAACTAACCTTCAATTGTTCTATTGTTTGCTCTAGATCCTATATTATTCAGTAGAGTCGCTAAAACATAGTCAGCATCTTAAATACATGAAGGACTACATGGATAAACAAATGGTCAAATAAACTTAAACAGTCAACCGAGGGGCATAGTGGATGAACGATAAAGTGAGAATATACGAACTATCGAAAAAATTGAATTTGGATAATAAAGATATTAAAGAGATTTGCGAACAGCTCAATATTGCAGTTAAGAGCCACAGTAGTACCATTACGGCATCAGATGCTGAGAGAGTAGAAGCAGTGGCGGCGAAAACCCCTCGCGCCGAAAAGAACAGCAATAATAGCCCCAAAAAAGGTGTAAAAGCTATCAAACCATTAGGAAAACGTAAGCAGCAAATTCTAGCTGTTCATCATCGAACTGACAGCTCTAGTTCTTCTTCTCAAGCTCCTCAACCTAATGGCATATCGCCTAAGTTAGTTGCTCCTCCCTCAAGACCGAAAGCACCCAATGATAAGATTTCTCGAGGAGAATCTCTAGCCCCAGCAGAATCACCTCAATTGGGACGCACAACTGCTGACAAAAAAGAAGTCAATACACCTCAGACCGCTAGCAAAACGCCAGAAGTTGCCGTTAAACCTAGCTTAATTCAGCCTCCGAGATTATCTGCTCCACCTGCAAGAGCGCAAGGGAAGAAGCCTGGTACGAGAAATTCAATTCAGCTACCTAGTAAACCAAAAATACGTTCTGTAGAACAACCAGTAAACAGATCACCAGAAGAGAGCGAAAAGAAAAAAGTCATTGCTCCGCTACCCAAGCTTAATCAAAGACCACAGAAAGTTCAGGCAGTTAATAAAGTAACTGATAAGGAAGAGATTGATCCCGAGATTACGGAGAACTTAGAAAATGATGATATCGTTACTGATGACATCGAAGTAAAAAAAGTTACTCGACTCAAGCGTCCTGCCCCACCTCGTAAAGTTAAAGAGTGGGAAAATGAGGAAGAAGATGAAAACAAGCAGAATAAATCCAGTAAAGGAAAAGCTGCTAAGAAACGTCGTGGTCTAAAACCGATTTTAGATGATGATGATTTTGATGATAGTGATTCTAATGAAGTTCAGGTTAATAAGGCGTTTAGCTTGTCAACAGCACGTCCTGCCAAACCCAAGTCTTTGCAACAGCAGCAACCAGCCGCTAGTACTAACAAAAAGCCGCGTAAGCCTTCTTTCAAAACCGAGAAAACGCAAAAAACCGAGCGTCAGCCCAAGGGGAAAGTTGTGCCTACTCTGCCAGAATCGATTACCCTCTCGGATAATCTGACAGTTAGAGATCTTGCAGAAAGGCTAAATACCCCTGAAACAGATATTATTCGCAACTTATTTTTTAAAGGCATCCCCGTTAATATTACCCAGACTCTTGATTTAGAAACAGCTTGTTCTGTTGCTGAAGAATTAGGGGTGATTGTGGAAACTCCTGAAGAGAAATCAGCAGCAGTTAAAGATACAGAAATGTTAGATGCTGACGATCTGGAGAATCTGCAACATCGTCCACCAGTCGTCACTATTATGGGGCATGTGGATCACGGAAAAACAACTTTATTAGACTCCATTCGTAAGAGTACTGTTGCTTCTGGAGAGGCTGGGGGTATCACCCAGCATATTGGAGCTTATCATGTTGATGTTGAACACAACGGCGAAAAACAGCAAATTGTGTTCTTAGATACTCCAGGACACGAGGCATTTACAGCGATGCGTGCCAGAGGAACTCGGGTAACCGACATTGCGATCCTAGTGGTTGCTGCTGATGATGGTGTACAACCCCAAACTAAGGAGGCGATTAGCCACGCTAAAGCGGCGGAAGTACCTTTGTTGGTCGCAATTAACAAAGTAGACAAGCCCGAGTCTAATCCAGACCGCATCAAACAAGAGTTGACAGAACAAGGTTTAGTTCCTGAAGATTGGGGGGGCGATACCACTATGGTTCCTGTTAGCGCACTTAAGGGAGATAACTTAGATGAGCTGCTAGAAATGATTCTCTTGGTAGCTGAAGTTGAAGAACTATCTGCTAATCCCGATCGTCCTGCTAAGGGAACGGTAATCGAAGCTAACCTCGACCGTAATCGAGGTCCAGTAGCGACTCTTTTGGTACAAAACGGAACTTTAAGAGTAGGAGACAGTATTGTTGCTGGGTCTGTCTTAGGTAGGGTACGCGCTATGGTAGATGATACTGGCGCTAAAGTAGAAGCTGCCACACCTTCCTTTGCAGTAGAAATTTTGGGACTGAATGATGTTCCTGAAGCAGGAGATGAGTTTGACGTTTACCAAGATGAGAAAGAGGCAAGAGCGATCGCCGATCAGCGTTCAATTGCCCAAAGGGATACGCGACTACTTCAGTCTCTGTCTTCTCGTCGTATTAGTCTGAGTACTATCTCAGCACAGGCGCAAGAGGGAGAACTGAAAGAGCTTAACTTAATCATCAAAGCAGATGTTCAAGGATCTGTTGAGGCAATCATGGGTTCTTTGCAGCAACTACCGCAAAACGAAGTTCAAATCCGTACTTTGTTGGCATCTCCAGGGGAAGTAACTGAAACTGATGTTGATTTAGCGGCTGCTAGTGGTGCTGTTATCATCGGCTTTAATACTACCTTGGCATCAGGATCGCGACAGGCGGCAGACCGAGAAGGAGTTGATATTCGCCAATACAATATCATTTACAAGCTCTTAGACGATATCCAAGGAGCGATGGAAGGTTTGTTAGATCCCGAAGAAGTCGAGGAAAGCCTCGGTCAAGTCGAGGTGCGAGCTGTATTCCCTGTAGGTCGTGGAGCCGTAGCGGGTTGCTATGTCTTATCTGGCAAAATTGTCCGTAACTGTAAAATTCGCGTTCGTCGTGGAAACAAAATCGTCCATGAAGGCGATCTTAGCTCCCTGAAACGGATGAAAGATGATGTTAAGGAGGTTAATACTGGATTTGAGTGTGGTATCGGTGCAGCTAAATTCTCTGATTGGAAAGAAGGAGACATTATTGAGGCTTATGAACTAGTCTTTAAGCGCCGTACTTTAGCAACGAAGTAAAGCAAATAACTTCTAAATAATTTGTGGATTAGTGAAGAGGGGATGAGTTTACATTAAATGACGTAACTCATCCCCTCTTTGCTATCAAACTATCATCAGATGGTATTCGATTTGCTGTGTCCATACAGCTACTTTAAGATAAAGTCTTTCTTGGAAGTATATGAAGTATATTTTATTCTGAGCCAAACTTTTCAGAGAGTTTATTGATTGCCCACGTAGCAAACGCACCTAGAAATAAAATTCCGATCGCAGGATTAAATACAGGTATCCATAGTCGATACCAAAGATCGAATCCCAGGGGAATGTTTAGATAGCGACCAATAACAGCGATCGCAAACCAGAAAAATCCTAGCAAAACTAAAAATACATCAGCTACTAAAATGCGATTAAGCCAAATAGAAATTTGTTCTTTCATCTTTTAGTCATCAATTATTTGTTACTAGCTTACTACTGCCGCTGTTGGTGATCCTAAATATTTTTTCCAGTTTTCTAATTCAGCTAAAGAGCGATCCCGATATTGACCATATCTTTCCCGCTTGTTCTTCACTCTCGTAGATAATGGCGGAATAATGCCAAAATTAGGCGGCATAGGCTGAAAATGTTTAGGGGATGCCGAACTAATAAATTCAAATAATGCTCCCATCATAGTTGTTTGGGGCATAACTAATGGTTCTTGCCCTAAAGCCAAACGGGCAGCGTTAGTTCCCGCTAACCACCCCCCTGCGGCAGCGGCAGTATAACCCTCGGTACCCACAAGTTGACCCGCAGCCAGAATCGTATTTTTACTCTTAAATTGCAATGTTGATTCTAATAACTGGGGCGAATTGATAAATGTGTTGCGGTGCATTACTCCCATCCTCACAAATTCAGCATTTTCCAATCCAGGAATCATGCGAAATACTCGTTTTTGCTCACCCCAACGCAAATTAGTCTGAAATCCAACCATATTCCAAAGCTGTCCTGCTTTATCTTCTTGCCTTAGCTGCACTACGGCATATGGTCGCTTGCTTTTGTTTTCTGGAGCGCGAAAATCTCCTAAGCGAGAATCAAACAAACCGACGGGTTTTAAAGGTCCATAGCGCATGGTATCTTCCCCACGTTGGGCTAATTCTTCAATAGGGAGACAGCCTTCAAAGAACTTAGCATTTTCTCGCTCAAAATCTTTTAATTCTGCCTGCTCTGCCTGACATAGTTCCTGCTGAAATTTAAGATACTGCTCCTTATTCATTGGGCAGTTGAGATAAGCCGCTTCCCCTTTGTCATAACGGGATGCTAAAAAAGCAATATTGCGCTCGATTGATTCCCCGACAATGATCGGACTAGCAGCATCAAAAAAGCTCATGTACTCCATCCCCGTAAAATGCTGTAGCTCTTGTCCTAACTGGGGACTGGTTAAAGGACCAGTACACAAGACGACAATTTTATCCTGGGGAATTTCGGTGATTTCTGCTCGCTGAAAATCTACTAAGGGATGACTGTCTAAAATGCAAGTAAGTTCACGACTAAAAACTCCTCGATCAACAGCTAAAGCTCCTCCTGCGGGAACAGAATGTTGATCGGCGGTGGCAATTACTCGAGAGCCAAGACGGCGTAATTCTTCATGAAGTAGACCCGCTGCGCGATCGCTGTTTCTAGCTCCAAAAGAATTGCTGCAAACCAACTCAGCCAATTCTTCTGTATGATGGGCAGGAGAAGTTCTCACAGGACGCATTTCGTAGAGAGTTACGGCAACACCTGCCTGAGCGATTTGCCATGCGGCTTCAGTTCCCGCTAAACCACCACCGATTACAATTACGCTGTTATGGATCATATTTTAAGCTGTTTGACAAAGCAATTAATTTGAAATACTGAGCAAATCGTGTGATGAATATACCAATAAATAACTTTAAAATTCTGGTTGGGTGTTAAATATATCTAAATATAATTATCTCCGTGAATTTACTGAAGACGAAAACAGTCAGTAGATTTATCGTAGAAGCGAGTTAAATTTGTTGCTAAAATGCGACGCCCTAAAACTATTATAGGACTGTATTTTTAGCAATATCGGTGAAGTCGTAAATCCATCCGCGTACTAGCAGCCACTAGTACGCGTTTTTTTATTTGAGCTGACTACTTTAGTCTAAAAACCCATAATTTTAGCCACTTGCTGGAGATCTTTAGGTATACCTTGCTTTAATTCGTTTAGACTATGCTGAACAGCGCACTCGGGATCTTTGAGACCATTCCCTGTCAAGACACAGACCACGCTAGCATTATCAGGCACTTGGTCTTTTACTTTAAGCAATCCTGCTACAGAAGCAGCGCTGGCGGGTTCACAGAAAACACCTTCTTCTGCTGCCAGAATGCGGTAAGCACCAAGAATCTCCTCATCAGTTACTGAGTTGAACTCTCCGCCACTAGCTTCTTGCACGGCGATCGCTTTTTGCCAATTGGCTGGATTGCCAATTCTAATTGCCGTAGCTAAGGTGTCGGGGTTAGGGACTTTTTCTCCTGATACCAAAGGAGCAGAGCCAGCAGCTTGAAAGCCCATCATCTTAGGCAATTGAGAGGACTTACCCGCTTGGCGATATTCACAAAAACCCATCCAGTAGGCGCTGATGTTGCCTGCATTTCCTACAGGAATACATAGCCAGTCAGGTGCATTTCCTAGGACATCAACTATTTCAAAAGCTGCGGTTTTCTGTCCCTGTAATCGATACGGGTTAACAGAATTGACCAAAGTAACAGGATAGTTTGCTGAAAGCTGGCGCACAATATCTAAAGCGTCGTCGAAGTTACCGTCAATTGCAATTACTTCTGCGCCATAGAGCAAAGCCTGAGCTAGTTTACCCAAAGCGACATAGCCATCGGGAATAATCACGAATGCTTTCATTCCTGCTCGACGAGCATATGCGGCAGCGGCGGCGGATGTATTTCCCGTACTAGCACAAATAACTGCCTTTGCACCTTCTTCTTTGGCTTTGGAGATCGCCATTGTCATACCGCGATCCTTAAAACTACCTGTCGGATTTAGACCATCATATTTGACGTGAACTTTGACCCCACGACCAATTAAAGCAGCGATCGCGGGGGCGGGGATCAATGGCGTATTTCCTTCAAGTAAGGTAACTATAGGAGTTACATCACTCACAGGTAAAAAAGCGCTATAGGTTGCGATTAGACCCTGCCAATTATTTGCAGTCTTGGCAATAGTTGGATAAGACAAGTTGGTCTGGGGGATACTCAAAGTCACGGGCTATCTCAGTTAATATTTAGTAGAAGTTTTTTGCCAAACTAGTGGGCACTATTCTACAGCAATTAGAGGACAGCAGTTCCAAGATGCGACCAATGTTGCATTTATTCCACCTCAAAACTGCTGGTTGCTTAATCTGAATCTATTGTTCAATAATCACTTCCGATCTTAGCTTACCTTGAGGCTTCGTTCTGGGAAGAGATTTAGATTTGTTATAGTTGCCTTTGCGAGAAGAACGATTTCTTTTCCCTTTAACAACGGGTTTACCCCAACTATCTTCAGGAATATCCCAATCTCCTTTCATCCAGTTAGGACAATCACGATCATAAACCATTTGTAAAGCAGCAGCGGCGATCGCCTGAGCATCGTATTCACCACCCAACTCTCTGACCAGGGGCAAGAAAGAAGCCATTCTTTCTCCAGCCAGAGTCTCTTTGATTTTGGCATTTAATTTGCCAATTCTCTTTGCTTCTACCTGGGCGCGGTTGGGAATCTTAGCGATATCTAACTTGGCTCTGATGCGACGTTCAATTTGCTTTAAAGCACGACGGTCACCAGACTGAGCAATGGCGATCGCTGTTCCTGTTTTGCCCGCGCGACCAGTTCGACCAATACGATGGATATAGGTTTCGGTATTGTCGGGTAAATCATAATTAATGACATGGCTTAGATCCTGAACATCCAAACCTCTAGCGGCAATATCAGTCGCTACGACCATTTTTATTTTGCCATCACGAAAGCGCTTGACTAATCGCTCACGCTGCATCTGACTTAAATTTCCATGATATTCGTCAACACTATGTCCTGCCTCTTGCAGTTTGCTGGTCAGTTCGCTGGCGGTGCGCTTGGTACGGACAAAGATAATTGCTGAATCTGGTTCTTCAATCTCTAAAATTGGCTGTAGTGCTTTGATTTTCTGCCAACCGCGAGGCACCATGTAAACGTGCTGATCGATTCGGGTTGGAGCAGCCTCTTTTTGCTTAACTGTGATGTAGATCGGCTCGGTTAAAAAGTTTTTAATTAACTCTTTAATTTCCCGAGGCATGGTCGCCGATAAACAAGCAGTCTGTCTCCCTTTAGGCGTCTGACGTAAAATCTTCTTAATATCATCGATGAAACCCATGCTCAGCATTTCGTCTGCTTCATCTAAAATCGCCAATTTCAGCTGATCTAATACCAGTTCTCTACGTTCTAAGAGATCAATCACTCGCCCTGGAGTACCTACTACGATTTGTACTCCTCGACGTAATCTACTAATTTGCCGCTCAATAGACTGTCCACCGTAGACAGTTAAGGAATAAACTCTTCTTTCCTTGCCCGTAAAATCTTGAATTGCTTGTCCCACCTGCTGCGCTAGTTCTCTGGTGGGGGTCAAGATTAATGCCTGCACTGCTCTATTATCGGCTTCCACAATTTCTAGTGCTGGAAGAGAGAATGCCGCAGTTTTACCTGTACCTGTTTGGGATTGACCGACAATATCTCTGCCATTTAGTAAAGCTGGTACTGCCTCTTGTTGAATTTGGGTAGGCTCTGTAAAACCAAGGTGCTCTAGCTGAGATAAACAAGCGTCAGATAATCCTAAATCTCTGAAAGTGGTCGTCATAAGTTCTATATGTTTACTTTGGTGATTGTTAAAAACGGTGTATTCTTGCTCTGCTAAGGATAGACAAGCCTCTCAGCAGCTTGGCAAGAGGCTTTATTAACTTTTGTAAATTGATGGCGACTAGGTTGCCGCACAGGCTGCGGTGACAGCTATCTCTCCGTAAAGATCATATATATCAGCAGCAGTGATATTAACGGCAACTATTGAACCCAGAGCAGCTGAACCACGAACATAGACTAATCCGTCCACGTCTGGGGCAAATCTGCTTGAGCGACCAACAAGTTCTCCTGTTTCTGGATGCTCCTGCTCGATTAATACTTCAACGCGCTGACCGACACAAGACTGATTTTTGCTGGCTGCAATTGGCTGCTGGATCTGCATCAAAAGGTCTCGACGTCGATTGGCAATTTCAGGAGCGACCTGGCTATCCATGCTATAAGCAGGTGTTTCTGCTTCTGGAGAAAAAGTAAATACTCCTACGTGATCAAATTGATGCCGTTCAACAAAATTTACTAAATGCTGAAAATGAGCTTCTGTTTCTCCAGGAAAACCAACGATAAAGGTAGTACGCAATACTGCTTGTGGCAATTCCTGTTTTATTCGCTCAATAATGGCATCATTAACCCGCCCTTGCCAAGGGCGATTCATTGCCCTTAAAACTTCTGGATGGGAATGTTGTAGAGGTAAATCAAGATAGGGAAGAACATTCTGGGTGTTTTTGATAGCGTTTAAAACCTCTGGAGTGAGTCCCGTAGGATAGGCGTAGTGAATTCTAATCCAGGGGACATCTACCTTACCTAACTCAATCAAAAGTTCTGCCAGCATTGACTTGCCATAAAGGTCTACCCCATAATTAGTGGTAATTTGGGAAATTAAAACAATTTCCTGCACTCCTTGCGCGGCTAACATCTGAGCTTCAGCCACAATTGATTCAATTGAACGCGATCGCTGATTACCGCGAAGATGAGGAATAATGCAAAAAGCACAACGATAGTCACAGCCTTCAGCGACCCTCAGATATGCCACTCCTTCAGTTGTGGTACGGTAACGAGGTACTGTTTCATCCGCGATAAACACAGGTTCCTGGGTAATCTCAGCTACTCTCTCTCCTGTCTCGGCACGTTCGATGACATTCACTATTTTGTGATAGTCACTGCTCCCCACTACCGCCACAGCTTCGGGTAGCTCAGCTAACAACTCTTCCTGGAAATGCTGTGCCATGCAGCCTGTGATCACAATTTTCTTATCTGCTTCCGCTAGCTCGACTAGAGTCCGAACAGATTCCTCCCTTGCTGCCTGGATAAAGCTGCAAGTATTAACAATCACATATTCAGCTAGTTCTTCATTTGAATCTATCTGATAGCCTGACTCAGCTAGTAAGCCCAGCATGTGTTCTGAATCTATACGGTTTTTCTCACATCCCAAGTGGGATATAGCTATAGTTGGCTTATTTGCCATTCTTTATCCTAAATTTTAAAGACCAATTATCAAGGTTGATATGAATTAATTTTTATGCTTATCAGGAATAGCTTCGTTTGATTTGAACGAAGCAAACCACGACAAGCTGCCAGACTTAATATCTTGTTTGGAGCGTTAACCTTCTGGTCTGTAAATTTAAAAAATAGGTAATAATTTATCTTAGACCAACTGCTGGATTATGTCTCCTAGTTTCGCGGCGGAGCAGGAGCTAACCAGACAGTTTCTATTCCGCAAAACTATTTCCTATT